>JAILKW010000279.1 GCA_024693455.1 Lachnospiraceae bacterium | reverse complement strand
GTTTCAAAAGAGGCGATTTTAGAAAAATAATTTATACGCAAAGAGAAAAAGCGGAATATTGTGTAAAAGAAATATAATTAAATATAGATTATACACTAAAAATCCTATCTTGCACCAAAGAAAATAACATTTTGATACAGTCGGATCGTTTGTTAAGACAGGTTAAATCCCGTGCCTAATGTATAAAAACCCATGAATGATTTTGCAAAATAATAAAAGAAATAAAATAAAGACTTAATAAAAATGCGCTCGAATTTGTTCAAATCACTGTTTTTTATGCCTAAAGATACAGGGCTAATAAAGCAGATTTGAGATAAATAAAATTTTGGAGGAAAAGTATGCTTATTGATATTTTAAGTGAAAAAAAGAACCTGTTTGAGACAGGTATGCAGACCGTACTAAGAGGTCAGGAAAGCCGTTTGAGACGAGTCGTAATACAAAACGGTAATCTTGTGACAAATGTAAGGTCGGAAGAGAGCGGAGTCTGTGCAAAGGTGTATTTAAACGGAGCTTCGGGTTTTGCCGCTACCTCTGAATATACACCCGGTGCGGTAGATAAGATCATTGCCTCGGCAACAGAAAATGCCGGATTTCTTGATAAACATAATATTGAAAAAAGGATGGCTTATCCGGGGCTTCCGGCAAATATGATAAAATCCCCGAGGATGATAATAGATTATGAGCAAAAGAGGATAGTGGAGCTTTGCAAGGAAATCGACGCTCATATAGAAAAAAACTATCCCGATCTTCTCAGCAGATCTGTTGTATACAGAGAAGACACTATGGAAAAGATCATCGTTTCATCTGATGCGGCCTGTGGTCATGTTGCTTATCCGAGATGCCATATATATGTGTTTTTAAATATGACATCCAAAGACTCCCAGCCGGTAGAGTTGTTTAAGAGTTTTGGAGGGTTTGGACATATAGAGGATCATTTTTCGGATCTGTCATATATATATGAAAAGATAGATGAACTTTATAAGGAACTTTCGGAAAAAGCAAACGGTGTCTATGCGGATGCCGGAGTAAAGACTGTTATCCTTCATCCAAATGTTGCGGGAATGATAGCCCATGAAGCGATAGGACATACGGTTGAAGCCGATCTGGTACAGGGCGGATCTGTTGCAGGACCCAATCTTGGTAAACAGGTGGCCTCGGAACTTGTGAGTATCGTTGATTATGCAAGTGAGGCTTTTGGCAAGCCTGCTCCTCTTCCGGTTTATATTGATGACGAGGGTGTTGAAGCAAAGGATGCCATACTCATTGAAAACGGAATACTTAAAGGTTTTATGCATGACAGAGAGAGTGCGCAGCTATATGGTGTTTCGCCGACCGGTAATGCAAGAGGTTATGCATTTTCGGATGAGCCGCTTATCAGAATGAGAAATACAACCGTTCTTCCGGGGAAGAATACCTTAGAGGAGATGATCGCTTCCGTTGATGATGGTTATTATCTCATTCAGACAGGTAACGGACAGGCTGATCTGACAGGCGAGTTTATGTTTGGAATAAGCATGGGCTATGAGATAAAGAAGGGTAAGATCGGAAGAGCCATTTTGGATACAACGGTTTCCGGAGTGGCATTTGATATGTTAAAGACAGTGGATATGGTTTCCGACACTGTTACATGGAGTTCATCGGGAACCTGCGGCAAAAAACAGGCAATGGCGGTATCCATGGGCGGCCCGGCTATCAAATGCAAGATTTCGATTGGAGGAAGATAATGGCAAATATACAGGAAATTTCAGATAAAGTCCGTGATTATATGAAATCAAAAGACGGTGTAAAAGGTGATTTTACCATCTCTGAGATAAAAAGACATGAGATAACCATGAAGGATGGCAAGTTTACACTTTTCAGGACCCTGTTTGACAATGAAGTGGAAATAAAAGTGATCAAGGATCACAAAAAAGGGACGGCATCAATAAATAAGTGCGAAGAGGAAGATATTTTTAAGGCCGTGGATGAGGCTATACTTTCGGCGGAATCCGGACTTGCAGATGAATGTTTTGATATCGCACCGGGTATGAAGCCCGAAGATTTCAAATACGGTGTTCTTGAGCCGGATATCGATAAGCTTATGGAACGAACAAAAGAGCTTTCGGATATGATAGGAAAGAGGCATAAAAACATCAAACTCATTGAGATGTTTACAAAATATGTAAACACCGGGTCTGTCTTTGTAAATACCAACGGGACGAGAGATTATGAGGAAAGCGGATATTATGAGATAAGTCTTGAGTTTGCGGGTAATGACGGAGCATCTTCTACAGGTATAAGCGGGTCATGGGCAATCTTTGATTCGCTTGATAAGGAACTTATAACCATAGGAAATATTGAAAAAGATCTTATGGATACAGAAAATTCTTTGAACCCCATAAGGCTTTCCGATAAATTTGAGGGAGATATTATCCTTACTCCCGACTGCGTTGCCCAGATGCTAAGATACCTTACCATGAATGCGGTAAGTGATTCCGCCATCATAAACAAAACCAGCGTATGGCTTGATAAGGTTGGTGAAAAGGTTGCTTCTCCCCTTCTTACGATAAGTTCCAAACCCTGGGATGAAAGGATTGTTGCGCATGAGATCCATACGGATGATGGATTCAGATCCGGCGATTATACCCTGATAGAAAACGGAGTCCTTAAATGCTTTGCGACTTCACTTTATGCGGCAAATAAATGTAAGGTTAACAGGGCAGAAAATTCAGCATCCGATCTTATTGTGGAAGCCGGAGATACGGCATGCGAAGACATGATAAAGGGTCTGGACAGGGGGCTTATAGTCGGAGCCGTATCTTGCGGAACGCCTGGGCCTAACGGTGAACTGTCCGGAGTTGCCAAGAATTCTTTTTATGTGGAGAACGGAAAGATAAAAGGCGCTGTTATAGAGACAATGATAAGCGGAAATCTGTTTGATATGTTTAATAATATTAAGGCTATTTCAAAGGAACAGTTATGTAACGGAAAGATGGTAATGCCGTATATTCAGATAGAAAAAATGACGATATCGGGAAATTAAATGATGGAAAAGACAGGGAAACATGCTATAATACGAAAGCAGTTTTTTGACTATTTGTAAATGGAGGATTTGTTTTATGAGAAATAATGGTTTTATCGGGAAAAGTCTTATCGCAGGTACATTGGCTTTATCCCTTGCTTTTGGCCCGGCAATAAATTTTGTGCCGGCGGTAAATGCAGCCGGAGCTATAGAGGTTTCGTCATCTATAGCAAAGGTAGAAGGCGTAAAATACGAAATTTATTATACCGACAATATGGTTCCCTGCGTAAAATTCACATGGAAAGCCGTAAATGGCACAGACAGATACAGGTACCGTTATAATACAAATTATGATCCCGAGAATCCGTCAGATAATAATTATATAGAAGAAGAGATGGATCAGGCAGATACATCGATTGAGATTCCTGTCGGTGATGATTATAATGCTGTCTGGTTTCAGGTTGCATCAATGACTGCTGACAAAATGGGTGAGTTTTCCGATGCGGTTTATGCTTCAAAGGATACTATAGACGGTAATCTTGACGCTGCAAAAAAGGAGGCTGAGGCCAGAAAAGTTATGATAAAGAAGGCAAAAGCTCTTGCAAAAAAGGATAAGAAAAAGGAAGGCGTAGGAGCAAGCTACGGTCTTCATGATATAAACGGAGACGGCTTTGATGAGCTTTTCTATGCACGTGCATACAATAGGGCAGAAATTTTTGTTTACAGATATAATGCAGATAAAAATAAGGCGGTTTTAGTAAAGACAAC
>JAILKW010000277.1 GCA_024693455.1 Lachnospiraceae bacterium | reverse complement strand
TCAATGCCCTTGGTCGGAGATGTTCTTGATCATTGGGACAGACTTTTGGAAGATTATGATGAGGTGGTTTACATACCGCTTTCCAGTGGATTGTCAAGTTCATGTGAAACAGCGATGGTGCTGGCTCAGGATGATGAGTATGATGGAAGGGTGTTTGTGGTAAACAACCAAAGGATCTCGATTCCTATGAAACTGAGTTGTCTTGAAGCAAAAAAACTTGCAGATGAAGGGAAGAGCGGAGAGCAGATACGCTCCTACCTCGAAGAACATAAATTTGACTCTTCCATTTATATCATGGTAGATACTCTGAAATATTTAAAAAGAGGAGGAAGGGTTACACCTGCAGCTGCAGCCATAGGTACCTTACTTCGTATCAAGCCCATTCTTCAGATCCAGGGCGAAAAACTTGATAAGTTCGCTCAGGCCAGGACTTTAAAACAGGCCAAACAGATAATGATAGATGCTATAAAAACCGATATATCGGATCGTTTCGGCGATCCTGAGGTTAAGGATACGGTTATAGCAATAGCTCATACGGATAATCAGGAGGAAGCTGAAAAATTCAGAAATGAGATCCTGGAATTCTATCCCGACAGAGAGATATTAATAGATCCGCTATCAATGGTGGTTGCCTGCCATATCGGAAGAGGATCTCTTGCAGTAGCGGTTACCAAAAGTATTGTAAAAAAGTTACCTGATAGAGCATAAAAACAGTAATTTAGTCCGATGACGGACAAAAAGGAGAGAAATTATTATGGTAGAGGCAGTCGTTGGAGCCAATTGGGGCGACGAAGGAAAAGGTAAGATAACCGATATGCTTTCCGAAAAGGCGGATATTATAGTCCGCTTTCAGGGTGGAGCCAATGCGGGACATACCATTGTTAACAACTACGGTAAATTTGCCCTTCATACTTTACCTTCGGGAGTGTTTTATTCACATACCACCAGTGTTATAGCAAACGGTGTTGCTGTAAATATACCGGTGATCATAAATGAGATCCGTTCACTTACCGACAGAGGAGTTCCGGAACCAAAGATCATGGTTTCAAACAGAGCACAGATTGTTATGCCTTATCATATTCTTTTCGACGAATACGAAGAGGAGAGACTTGGAAAGAATTCTTTTGGATCGACCAAATCAGGTATTGCTCCTTTTTATTCCGACAAATACGCAAAGACAGGATTCCAGATAAGCGAACTTTTCGACGAAGAACTTCTTTCAAAAAAGGTTGTTTCCACCTGTGAAAAGAAAAATGTTTTGCTTGAGCATCTTTATCATAAGCCTTTGCTTGATCCGGATGAGCTTCTTAAGACATTACACGAATACAGGGATATGATAGAGCCCTATGTGGGAGATGTTTCACTGTTTTTACATAATGCGATAAAGGAAGGCAAGACCATCCTTCTTGAAGGACAGCTCGGTACATTAAAGGATCCCGATCACGGTATTTATCCCATGGTAACTTCTTCGCCTACACTTGCAGGATACGGAGCTATCGGGGCAGGTATTCCTCCTTATGAGATAAAGAAGGTTGTAACCGTATGCAAGGCATATTCTTCGGCAGTCGGTGCAGGAGCATTTGTCAGTGAGATATTCGGTGATGAAGCGGACGAGCTCAGAAGACGCGGAGGTGACGGTGGCGAATACGGAGCTACAACAGGCAGACCCCGCCGTATGGGATGGTTCGATTGTGTGGCAAGTAAGTATGGATGCAGACTTCAGGGAACTACCGATGTTGCATTTACGGTACTTGATGTTCTTGGTTATCTTGATGAGATACCGGTTTGTGTTGCTTATGAGATAGACGGAGAAGAAACAACCGAATTCCCCGTTACCGCAAAGCTTGAAAAAGCAAAACCTGTTATTAAGAAGCTTCCGGGATGGAAAACAGACATAAGAGGCATCAAAAAATATGAAGATCTTCCCGAGAACTGCAGGAAGTATATTGAATTCGTGGAGAGTCAATTGGGTTATCCCATAACCATGGTTTCCAACGGCCCTGCGAGAGAGGATATCATTTACAGATGAAAAAAGTGAGACAGATTTTTTCGATCATCGCTATTGTTATACTGGTAGGATTGTATGTGGCTGTGCTTATTGCAGCAATTTTCGATGATCCGAAGACGTTTACATTTCTCAAATTTGCGATAACCGGAACCATAGTCATTCCGGCATTGCTATGGATAATAGGGATGTTTGTCAGACTATCCAATGGTCAGGGACAGATTAATCTTAATTTGGATGAAGAAGAATCTTCTCCTACAGAAGAAGAAAAATAAAAGAGGTGAATTATGGCGATTTTAGATGAATGGCATAAAATAGCTTACAATGAAAAACAGGACAGAGCGTCACTTCAGCGCTTCTGGGATGATTATTTTCAGAAAGAAAAAAGTGTATACGAAAAGCTTCTTGACGATCCGTCACGTGTATTTAAAGGAAGTGTTTCGTCACTTGCAGATGAATTCGGGCTTACCGTCCTTGAGATGGCCGGATTTTTGGATGGTATCAATGACAGCTTGAAAGAGCCCAATCCCATAGAGGAGATGGACGAAAATACCGAGGTGTCTTTGGAATATGATACAAAAAAGCTTTACATGAACATGGTGGATGCCAGAGCAGACTGGCTTTATGATCTGCCTCAATGGGATGCGATCTATGATAAGGACACGAGACATGCTCTTTTCCTTGAGCAGCGTAAGTCCGGAACCATAGTTAAAGGCCCCAAGATAGGTCGTAACGATCCGTGTCCTTGCGGAAGCGGCAAGAAGTACAAGCAGTGCCACGGCAAGAAAGGTGCGCCGCCACTGCCTGAGGTATAAGAAGTTTTAGGTAGAATCAAATTGGAGGTATTATGGTAATCACACTTAAAGACGGAAGTAAAAAAGAATACGAAAATGAAATGAGCGTGTATGATATCGCCGTCGATATCAGTGAAGGTCTAGGCAGAGCAGCCTGCGCAGGCAGAGTCAACGGCGATGTGGTAGATCTTCGAACTACCATAACCGAAGATTGTGAGCTTGAGATCCTCACGCTCCGCGACAAGGAAGGACTTACCGTTCTTCGTCATACCACATCACATATACTTGCTCAGGCTGTAAAGAATCTTTATCCTGAGGCAAAACTTGCCATAGGACCGGCTATTGACGAAGGTTTTTATTATGATTTTGATACGCCTTCCTTTACAAGAGACGATCTTGACAAGATAGAAGCCGAGATGAAAAAGATCATTAAAGCAGGAGCTGAGCTTAAACGATTCGAACTTCCCAGAGCGGAAGCTATCGATCTTATGGAAAAAAGAGGAGAGCCCTATAAAGTAGAACTTATAAAGGATCTTCCCGAGGATTCCGTGATCTCATTTTATGAGCAGGGAGACGGATTTGTCGATCTTTGTGCGGGACCTCATTTGATGAAGTTTTCAAAGTCAGTAATAAAAGCATTTAAACTGACTTCTTCTTCAGGTGCATATTGGAGAGGCGATGAGCATAATGCAATGCTTACACGTATATACGGTACAGCCTTCCCCACCAAGGACGAACTTGAGACATATCTTACAGAGCTTGCTGAAAGAAAGAATCGTGATCATAACAAACTCGGGCGTGAGATGGATATCTTTACCACGGTTGACGTTATCGGTCAGGGACTTCCTCTTTTCATGCCCAACGGAACAAAGATAATCCAGAAACTTCAAAGATGGATCGAGGATCTTGAGGATTACGAATGGGGATATGTTCGTACAAGGACACCTTATATGGCAAAATCCACTCTTTATAAGATATCCGATCACTGGTATCACTACAAAGACGGAATGTTCCTTATGGATCAAAAGGAGCTTTCACCGGAAGATGCCAAAAGACAGGCGGAAAGAGAAGTTAGGGGCATAGAGGATTTCGGTTCTCTTGAGCAGGATGAGGACAGTGATGTATATGCACTTCGTCCCATGACTTGTCCCTTCCAGTATTTCGTTTATAAGGCTCGTCCGAAATCATACAGGGATCTGCCTTATCGTATGGGCGAGACATCCACCCTTTTCAGAAACGAGGATTCGGGTGAGATGCACGGCCTTACCCGTGTAAGACAGTTTACTATTTCAGAGGGTCATCTTGTATGTACACCTGAGCAGATAGATGAAGAATTCAAAAACTGCGTTAAACTTGCAAAACATTGTCTTACAACCCTGGGTCTTCAGGATGATGTGACATATCGTATGTCTAAATGGGATCCTGAGAATCCTGACAAATATCTCGGAACCGCAGAGGATTGGGACAGGGTTGAAGACGCGATGAGAGTTATCCTTGACGAGATAGGGCTTGAATATACGGAAGTACCCGGAGAGGCTGCTTTCTACGGACCCAAGCTTGATATTCAGGCTAAAAATGTATACGGCAAAGAGGATACGATGATCACCATCCAGCTTGATATGTTCCTGTCAGAAAGATATGACATGACATATATCGATAAGGACGGAGAGAAGAAACGTCCGTTTATCATTCATCGTACATCCATGGGTTGCTACGAGCGTACCCTTGCATGGCTTATTGAAAAATATTCAGGTAAGCTTCCTACATGGCTTTGCCCCGAACAGGTTCGTATTTTACCTATTTCCGAAAAATATTTTGACTATGCAAAGGAAGTTCAAAAAGAGCTTAGAAAGCATGGTGTAAGAGATACTTCTATTGATGAAAGAAGTGAGAAGATAGGCTTTAAGATCAGAGAAGCCAGACTTGAGCGTATTCCTTATATGCTTGTAGTCGGAGAAAAGGAAAGAGAAGACGGTACGGTTTCTGTCAGAAGCCGTTTTGCCGGAGACGAAGGAGTTAAATCTCTTTCCGATTTCATTGACCAGATAACGGATGAGATAGATAATAAGACTATCCGTAAAGAAGAGGTCAATGAAGAATAAGTATAAAAATGTTATATTCTTTTCAGTTGTAGCGGCGTATACAGCTTTTTGTGCATATGGCGTTATTGACTTCGACGGGCTTTCAAAAGGGAATCAGACATCGACCAAAATCGAGTCCGATTCCGGAAAGTATGTTGAAAATGCTTCCCAAAAGGAAGAGGATGAACTTTACGAAGCGGATTTTTCAGATGAGGATCTGTCAGGTATGGACCGAGACGTATCGGATTCGATAAAGTCTATACTTCGCAAAGGGAATTCCGAATTCTTCGGAGGCTATGACATAGATGCAAAGTTTTTAAACTTTGTGTCCGAAAAGTACGGGAAGAATGTTTTGAACGCGATATCGAATCAGGGTATTTTTGATGATCCCGAGGTGTGGTTTGACAGTTGCGGATCGAGCATTCATGTGCTTTGGTCGGAGTATCTGAAAGCAAACGGTAAAAAGCAACAGAATGTCTTCAAAATCAAGACGGATAATCCCAAAAGGGTGACTCTTGCTTTTTCGGGAGATATTAATCTTGCGGAAGGTATGAGTACGGTAAAATATGTCGACAGCCGGCCTAACGGGTTGTCCGACGGATTTTCTCAAGAGCTTTTAACCAGGATGCGCGGATATGACATTTTTGTAATAAACAATGAGTTTTGTTATTCCAATATAGGAGAGCCTTTACCGGGCAAAGCATTTACCTTCAGAGCATCGCCCAAGAGGGTATCACAGCTTTCCAAGATAGGTGCTGACGTTATAGGTATTGCCAACAACCATGTCTTCGACTATGGAGAAGAAGCTTTTTTGGAGACCTTAGATACTATAAGGGACGCGGGTTACCCGTACATTGGTGCAGGAAAAGACCTGAGTGAAGCCAAAAAAGCGGTTTACTACATAGCCTGTGGTCGTAAGATATCTATACTCGCCGGAACCCAGATCGAGCGCTCGTATACATATACGAGAGCAGCAGGGAAGAATCTGCCGGGTGTGATGAAATGTCTGTATCCGGAGGATTTTTGTGATGCTATCCGGGAGGCAAAAGCCAATTCAGACTTTTGTCTTGTATTTGCTCATTGGGGCACGGAAGGGACACCTTTTTACGGAATGGATCAGGTCGCTCTTGCGACAAGGTTTGAACAAAGCGGAGCCGATGTTATTATCGGTGGTCACACTCATTGTTTGCAAGGCATAGAATTTATTAATGATACGCCTGTCTACTACAGCCTGGGCAATTATTGGTTTGCTTCAACGGGTAACATGCCCGGACCATATGACACAGGATTGTGTGAGGTCATTATCACCCGTGGGGGAAAGATAAAGACATCATTCCTTCCCTGCAGATTTGAAAAGGGAGTTACCGAGGTTGCTGGCAGCGCCGGTAAAGAGAGAATAATTTCATTTTTAAATGAACATTCCACCGGTGCTGTAGTGGACAAATTTGGAAAGGTTATGAAAAAACAGGAGGAAGATTGATTATGGCAAAGAAACCCGTTGTACTTATGATTCTCGATGGATTCGGAGAGAGCGACAATCCCGAAGCAAATGCTATCGCTATTGCGAATACTCCCGTTATTGACGGATTAAAGCGTGATTATCCGTGGCATAGAGGGCTTGCCAGCGGACTTGCAGTTGGATTACCTGACGGACAGATGGGCAATTCCGAAGTCGGTCATATGAATATGGGTGCAGGTCGTATCGTTTATCAGGAACTCACCAGGATAACCAAAGAGATAGAAGATGGTGACTTCTTTAAAAACGAGGCACTTATAAGCGCTTTTGACAACGCCAAAAAAACCGGAGGAAGTGTACATATGTACGGACTTCTTTCCGACGGTGGAGTTCACAGCCATAATACACATCTTTACGGCCTCCTTGAAATGGCTAAGAAAAACGGTGTGGATAAGGTTTATGTTCATTGCTTCCTTGACGGACGTGATACACCGCCTACCAGCGGCGGCGGTTTTGTCGAGGCTCTTGAGTCCAAGATGAAAGAGATTGGCGTAGGACAGATCGCTTCCATTCACGGAAGGTATTATGCCATGGACAGGGATAACAGATGGGATCGTGTTGAAAAAGCATACAGAGCCCTTACTCTCGGTGAAGGTAATAAAGCAGCTTCTTCAAAAGAGGCTATGGACGCCACATATGCCGAGGGAGTTAATGACGAATTTGTTGTTCCTGTTTGTATAGAAAAAGACGGTGCACCCGTCGCAACCATAAAGGATGGAGATTCGATAATCTTCTTTAATTTCCGTCCTGATCGTGCAAGAGAGATAACAAGAGCATTTTGTGCTGATGAATTTGACGGATTTGACAGAGGCAAAAAGCTTGATCTTACATATGTTTGCTTTACCGAGTATGATGTTACTATTCCCAATAAGACAGTTGCATTCAAAAAGGTCGAACTTACAAATACATTCGGAGAATACCTTGCCAAAAACGGCAAGAAGCAGGTTCGTATCGCCGAGACTGAGAAGTATGCGCATGTAACATTCTTCTTTAACGGCGGTGTGGAAGAACCTAACGAAGGCGAGGATCGTATTCTGGTTAATTCACCCAAGGTTGCCACCTATGATCTTCAGCCCGAGATGAGCGCACCCGAGGTTTGCGATAAGCTTTGTGAAGCTATCCGTTCAGATAAATATGATGCGATAATCATTAACTTCGCAAATCCGGACATGGTCGGACATACAGGAGTTATCGATGCGGCTGTTAAGGCTGTAGAGACGGTTGACAGTTGTGTTGGAAAGGCTGTGGAAGCTCTTAAGGAAGTGGACGGCGTTATGCTTCTTTGTGCCGATCACGGTAACTGTGAGATGATGGTTGATTATGAGACAGGAGAACCCTGGACAGCTCATACAACAAATCCGGTTCCGTTCATCCTTATAAATGCGGATCCTTCAATAGATCTTGCAGATGACGGAAAGCTTTGTGACCTCATTCCCACAATGCTCGAACTTATGGAGATGGAGCAGCCTGAGGAGATGACAGGAAAGTCGCTTTTGATCCATAAATAAAGCGAAAGATTAAGTATGTAATAAATTGATTTGATTTAAGAAACAGAGGGAAATATGGAAAACTATACTCCTATAAAAGAAGGTAAGGTCAGGAGTGTTTATGACACCGGAGATGCTATCATAATGGTGGCAACTGACAGGATCAGTGCCTTTGACGTTATCCTTAAAAATATTATTACCGATAAGGGCAGGGTTCTTACCCGCATGAGCAAATTTTGGTTTGATTTTACGAAGGATATAATTCCCAATCATATGTTAAGCTGCGATACAGCCGATATGCCTGAATTTTTCAGAACCGATGAGTTTGAAGGCAGAGCAATGAAATGCAAGAAGCTTCGCATGCTTCCGGTTGAATGTATCGTAAGAGGTTATATTACAGGAACCGGATGGGAGAGTTATCAGAAGACCGGAAAGGTCTGCGGGATAGAGCTTCCGGATGGTCTTATCGAATCCGACAAGCTTCCCGAGCCTATCTATACTCCAACCACAAAGGCAGAGATAGGTGATCATGATGAACATATTTCCTTTGAGGATACAATTGAAATACTCGAAAAGGAATATCCGGGCAAGGGCGAGGAATATGCGAAGGCTCTTAGAGACAACACACTTGCTCTTTATAAAAAATGCGCAGATTATGCCAGAGAAAAGGGCATAATCATTGCTGATACTAAGTTCGAATTCGGACTTGATGAGGAGGGCAATGTTGTACTCGGAGATGAGATGCTTACACCCGATTCTTCCAGATTCTGGCCGGCTGACGGTTATGAAAGCGGAAAGAGCCAGCCTTCCTTTGACAAGCAGTTTGTACGTGATTATTTAAAGGCTCATCCCGAATGTGATTATCTCCTTCCGGATGATGTTATTTCCCGTACTATCGATAAATATAAAGAAGCTTTTGAACTGCTTACGGGCAAGCCTTTTTAGGAGTTTTTAATGAAGACAAATTATGAGTCGGACAGGGGATTGCATGAGGAATGCGGTGTCTTCGGCATTTATGATCTCGAAGGCAATGATGTGGCATCCACCATTTATTATGGATTGTTTGCACTTCAACACAGGGGACAGGAAAGCGCAGGTATAGCGGTTTCCGATACAAGCGGACCCAAAGGATGTGTTTCTTCTTATAAGGACATGGGACTTGTAAACGAAGTTTTTACAAAAGATAATCTTGCGGGACTTAAGGGAAATATCGGAGTGGGACATGTGAGGTATTCCACTGCGGGTGAGTCTACGCGTGAAAATGCCCAGCCTTTGGTACTCAATTATGTAAAAGGTACACTGGGACTTGCACATAACGGTAATCTGATAAATGCCAATGAACTTCGGGATAATCTGTCAATGTCGGGTGCTATTTTCCAGACTACCATAGATACCGAAACCATAGCTTATCTTATCGCCAGAGCGAGGCTTAAGACGCCCTCTGTTGAAGCAGCCGTTTCTCATGTTTGCAAAAAGCTTAAGGGAGCATATTCTCTTGTGCTTATGAGCCCCAGAAAGCTTATTGCAGCCAGGGATCCGTTTGGATTTAAACCGCTTGTAATAGGTAAGAGAGACAGTGCATATATTTTTACATCCGAAACAGCAGCTCTTGATACTGTCGGAGCTGAGTTTGTTCGTGATGTACTTCCGGGAGAAATAGTTACAATAACTTCCGAAGGTAAGATATTGTCCGATACCACCAATTGTATAGAAAAAGAAAAAGAAGCCAGATGCGTATTTGAGTATATATATTTTGCAAGACCTGATACGATCATCGACGGAGTAAGTGTTTACGATACCAGACTTCGTGCCGGAAGATATCTTTCCGAGGACAGTCCGGTTGATGCAGATCTTGTCGTGGGTGTTCCTGAATCCGGAAACGCGGCAGCACTCGGTTATTCTATGGCTTCCGGAATCCCGTACGGTACGGCTTTTGTTAAGAACAGTTATGTTGGACGAACCTTTATCAAACCCGGTCAGTCCAGCAGAGAATCGTCAGTTCAGGTTAAGCTTAACGTGCTTAAGGAAGCTGTTGACGGTAAGCGGGTAATAATGATAGACGATTCGATAGTAAGAGGAACCACCTCAGACCGCATAGTAAGGATGCTTAGGAAAGCGGGAGCGAAGGAGGTTCATGTTCGCATAGCAGCGCCGCCTTTCCTTTGGCCATGTTACTTCGGAACAGATATTCCGGAGCGTAATCAGCTTATAGCATACGGCAGGACGGTAGAGGAAATAAGACAGGTTATAGGTGCTGACAGCCTGGGTTATTTAAGGTTGGAAAGGTTACGTGAAATGGTTGACGATCTTCCAATCTGCAATGGCTGTTTTACGGGTCAATACCCTATGGATCCTCCAAAAGAGGATATCCGTGGTAACTATGAGCATTAGTGGAGGGAAAATGGATACAGACAGATATATCAGTCCGCTTTCCGAGCGGTATGCAAGTAAAGAGATGCAATACATCTTTTCCGAGGACAAAAAGTTTTCAACATGGAGAAGACTTTGGATAGCACTTGCCGAGACTGAGATGGAGCTTGGCCTTTGTGAAAACGGTAAGCCTGTTATCACTTCGGATATGATAGATGAGATGAGGCAGCATGTTACGGATATTAACTATGATGTTGCAAGAGCAAGAGAGAAAGAAGTAAGACATGATGTAATGAGTCATGTGTATGCTTTCGGACAATTATGTCCCAAAGCTGCGGGAATAATACATCTGGGTGCGACCAGTTGCTATGTAGGTGATAATACCGATATCATTATCATGAAAGAGGGACTTTTGCTTGTCAGGAAAAAGCTTCTTAACGTAATAGAGGCACTTTCCGCGTTTGCCGATGCGCAGAAGGAGCAGCCCACGCTTGCATTTACGCACTTTCAGCCGGCACAGCCTACGACAGTCGGAAAGCGTGCTACATTATGGCTCAATGAATTTGTGATGGATTTAAACGATCTTGATTTTGTGATCGATTCTCTCCGTCTTCTCGGATCAAAAGGAACAACAGGTACACAGGCAAGCTTTGTTGAGCTCTTTAACGGAGATGATGAGACTATAGATAAGATTGATCCCATGATCGCTGAAAAAATGGGATTTGCAGGATGTGTTCCGGTTTCGGGCCAGACATATTCCAGAAAGACCGATACCAGGGTTATGAATGTGATCGCCGGCATTGCAGCATCAGCGCATAAGATGTCAAACGATATAAGACTTCTTTGTCATCTTAAGGAAGTGGAGGAACCTTTTGAGAAGAATCAGATAGGTTCATCTGCAATGGCGTATAAGAGGAATCCGATGCGCTCTGAGCGTATAGCTTCTCTTTCCAGATACATTATGATCGACGCCCTTAATCCCGCTATAACGTCTGCATCACAGTGGTTTGAGAGAACCCTTGATGATTCAGCCAATAAGAGGCTGTCAATAGCCGAAGGCTTTTTGGCGATTGACGGAGTTCTTGATCTTTGCATCAATGTTACGGGAGGACTTATTGTACATCCTAATGTTATTTATAAGCATATGATGGCAGAGCTTCCTTTCATGGCAACCGAAAATATTATGATGGATGCTGTGAAGGAGGGTGGTAATCGTCAGGAGTTACATGAAAAGATAAGGCAACTTTCACTTGAAGCAGGAAAGGCAATCAAAGAAGAAGGAAAAGACAATCCGCTTCTTAGTCTGATTGCGGACTTACCTGATTTCCATAAGAATCTGGAGGAACTTCAAAAGTCTATGGATCCCAAGCTTTATGTGGGAAGAAGTGTAAGACAGGTTGAAAAATATTTAAGCGAAGTTATTCATCCAATTCTTGAAGAAAACAAAGATCTTCTTGGAATGAAAGCAGAGATAAATGTCTGATGTATAGTTGGTAAAAAGGTTTGTAAATTAAGCGTATGACCCGTAAGTTTTCGTATAAGAAAACTTACGGGTTTTTTGGTGTTTTATTGATTGATATGGTAAAATGTGTTATGTATGGGATTTGTATCTCAGACGATATGCCCCGCCTCTAAACAAAGCGTAGGTGGGGTAATAAATAGACTTGAACTCATAACTATATAGCAAAATAAATGTGCTTTCTGCATGACAATTTCGTATAAATTAAGTGTGTATTGGAAATTTGTCAGTGGTAGAACTAAAAGGAGGTTGGAAATGAAGGTAGGACTTTATACTCTGGCAAAAAATGACGTTGAAATTTTTAAAGGTATTGTCCCGGATGAGGTGATTGAAAATACCGGTAAAACAGGGTACTTTGTTTTGGGAGCGGTAGATGAAGAGTATAAGGTTATAGGCATTACCCAGTTCTACATTAACATGCTTACGGATGAAGAATGCGATGCACAGTTCGTTTATCTATATGTGACGGATGAATATCGTAATGAAGGTATAGCCTCACAGATGATCGAAAAGGTGCACAGGATTCTTCGAAAAAGCGATATAAGTAAGAGCCTCGTTTTGTTATCCAAAGAAGAAAATACCGAAGGAAATGGGCTTATAGTTTCAGAGGATAAGGAAGAGATATTTGAAAAGAATGGTTATATTTTTATGAGAGTGGATCCTTCATCAGCCCAATTTCTTTCTATGCTGTACACGGATATAGATATGGACGAAATGCGCCAGGGTGTTTATTGGATTAACAGATAAGGAGCAATCATGAGTGAATTTATTGAACAAAACCAGAACGGCAATAATATAAATCTTGAGATCAATACCCTAAAAGGTGCAGAAAATGATACGAGAAATGCCGATCTTAGTGAAAATTTATTGATCGACAAGGAGATTATCCAACAGGGTAATAAGACTTACAATAAGAATTTAAAAAAACC
>JAILKW010000266.1 GCA_024693455.1 Lachnospiraceae bacterium | reverse complement strand
ACATGGGGGCTCGGGGAAGACAACGTTGGCAGAAGCTCTTGCTTTTCACACGAAGGCGATCTCAAGAATGGGTAAGGTTGCCGAGGGAAACACATTGAGCGATTACGATAAGGAAGAGATCAAGAGAGGATTCTCGATCAGAGCCTCCGTTGTTCCCATTGAATGGGAAGGATTGAAGATCAATCTCCTTGATGCACCGGGATATTTCGATTTTGTCGGACAGGCTGAAGAAGCAATGAGCGTTGCGGATGCTGCCGTCATTGTGATAAACGGCAAAGCGGGTGTGGAAGTAGGTACAAGAAAAGCATGGGATATCTGCGAGAGAAGAAAGATACCCTGCATATTCTTTGTTACGAACATGGATGATCCGAATGCCGATTTCATTAAGACCGTCAATGAACTTAAAGAACTTTACGGAAAGAAGATAGCACCTTTCCATTTACCGACTTATGAAAATGAAAAGTTTACCGGATTTGTAAACGTTGTTAAGATGGGGGCAAGAAAATTTAATCCCGACGGAACATATACAGATACCGAAATACCGGACGGAGTCAAAGGGGACCTTGATGATGTCAGAAATATGATACTTGAAGCCGTTGCCGAGAGTGATGAGGAACTCATGGACAAGTATTTCAACGGCGAAGAGTTTACACAGGAAGAAATATCCGGCGCTTTGAGAAAGAGCGTTATAGAACATGATATAATACCCGTTCAGATGGGTTCGGGTGTTTTGACCTATGGCTGCAATATGCTTTTACAGTCTTTCCAGAAGTATTTCCCTTCACCCGAGAAGTCCGCTGTTTTTAAGAAGGGCATTAACAAGAAGACGGGTGAAGAGGTTCAGGCCGACAAGGATAATTCAAAGCCTGTAAGTGCCACCGTTTTCAAAACGATCATGGATCCTTTTGTCGGAAAGTACTCACTTGTTAAGGTTTGTACAGGTGTTTTGAAGTCCGGTGATGTTGTTTACAACGTTACAAAGGAGGTAGAGGAAAAACTTCAGAAACTCTATGTGATGCGCGGCAAGGATCTTATTGAGGTGCCCGAACTAGCTTCCGGAGATATCGGTGCGATAGGAAAGCTCAATTCGACCAGAACGGGGGATACGTTATCCACACGCGATTGTCCTATAGAATATCATCCTACCACCATGTCAAAGCCTCAGGAATATATGCGCTACAAAGCAAAGACAAAAGGTGAGGAAGATAAGATAGCACAGGGACTTCAGAAACTTGCCATTGAAGATCTTACTCTTAAGATGGTAAATGATGAAGAAAACCGGCAGATGCTGCTTTACGGTATCGGAATGCAGCAGCTTGAGATCACTGCTTCAATGCTTAAAGAAAAATACAAGGTTGAGATAGAGTTGTCCAAGCCCAAGTTTGCATACAGAGAGACAATAACCAAAAAAGCCGAACACATTCAGGGCAAACACAAGAAACAGTCCGGAGGTCACGGACAGTACGGCGATGTCATTATGGATTTTGAGCCTCTGGAAGACGTCACCAAGCCTTATGAATTCTACGAGCAGGTGTTCGGAGGATCTGTTCCGAAGAACTTCTTCCCGGCGGTTGAAAAAGGTATTCAGGAAAGCATTATAAAGGGACCTCTTGCCGCTTATCCGGTCGTAGGCATCAAGGCTACGCTTGTGGACGGTTCTTACCATCCCGTGGATTCTTCCGAAATGGCATTCAAGACCGCTTCGATGCTGGCCTTCAGAGACGGATTTATGAAAGCACGTCCCGTACTCCTTGAGCCTATTGAGAGCCTCAAGGTTACTGTTCCGGATAAATTTACCGGTGATATCATGGGAGATCTCAATAAGAGGAGGGGCCGTATCATGGGAATGAATCCCATGGCAGGCGGAAAACAGATCATAGAAGCCGAGATCCCCGCATCCGAATTGTACGGCTATTCCACCGATCTTAGATCCATGACCGGAGGTATGGGTGATTATGAACATGAGTTTGTTCGTTATGAGCAGGCACCTTCGGATGTTCAACAGAAAGAGATAGAGAAGAGAGCTTCCAAGATCGACCAAATAGAATCTTAACGAAAAATGAGATTTATGGGGGCGGGAATCCAAGGGATTTCCGCTCTTTTTGTTATCTGCTCACTTTTGGTGGACTTAAAATGATATAATGCAAATGATGCGATCGAACGAAAAAGATAGGACGTTCATGAC
>JAILKW010000254.1 GCA_024693455.1 Lachnospiraceae bacterium | reverse complement strand
TAAGATTGAGAAGCTTGAGCGAGAAAAGAAGTTCAGATTGCATCTTGTAGCAAGGAAGTAGAGGAAGATTTTGAGATTAAATGATCATGCTGAAAACATTGATTGGGAACGGGTTAAACATTTGCTGAAATTGGGGATTTTTGCAGCACTTATGGTTTTTGCTGCCGACATGTGTTTATGCTAATCTAAAATTAAGTCAGCTGGCTCATTGAAAATTCAGTCACTCGAACCTTAAATTTGATATCCTCTCATAAGATCAATGAGAGGAGGTAAGGAAGGAGTGATTAACTTGGTCGAGAAACAGAAGATCATTATCAAACACAGAGAGGGGGTGAGTAACAGGAAGATAGCAGCAGAACTCGGATGCTTGGGAAAGCTCTTTCGGAAGATCGTCATGTACCACGGTTCCGACGTGTTCATACAGAAGCTGGTCCTGTTTTTCACCGAGAAAATACAAAAGATGTTGTTTTTCAAGCAACAACAGGAAATCACGATGTTTATTCCAAAATTCGAAGTATGAAAGGAACCCTGATTGCGGTGTTAAGGGTTTTCACGGTTGGTAAAGAAAAAAGAGGGCAGAATTGAGAAGGACATGGATGCTGAACTCTTTTTTGAAATGCCTGAAGAGGAGAGAAAGAGTCTTGGACTTCGAGAACTAAATTCAGCAGGAGAAAAAGAACTAAGACCGGATTCGTATCCGAACAACGATGAAAAGAGAAAACTGCTGGAAGTAAAAGAACTTTCATTGGCATACAAAAAAACACGTCGTTCAGGAAAATCTGATTCTTTATGTAAGAGAAGGGGAATTACTTGGTATTACCGGAGTGAACGGTGCAGGAAAGACAACACTGTTGCGGGCGCTTGCAGGCCTGTCAAAACCCAGAAAGGGAGCTGTTATTCTGGACGGAAGGGAAAGCACAAGAAGATCGTGAAGAAAGAGATTTGGGATGGTGATGCAGGATGTAAATTATCAACTGTTTGCAGATTCCTGCGAGAACGAGTGCATGCTCGGGAATCCTGGTGTAAAAAGCGAAGAAGCTACGGCACTGCTTGATGAGGCGATGCTTTCGGGATTAAATGAGAGGCATCCCCATAGTCTGTCGGGAGGACAAAAGCAGAGACTTGCTCTTGCAGTATGTAAAGCATCCGATAAAGATATACTCTTGCTGGATGAACCCACTTCGGGGCTGGATTATAAAAGCATGTTAGCAGTGAAAGATACTTTAAAGAAGCTTTCATCCAGCGGTAAAGCAATCATTATCGTAACACACGACAGAGAGTTTCCGGGAATGATCTGTGATCGTGTTCAGGAATTGAGGAAGATACAGGCTTCACTCACATAGCAGATTTGCGATATTTTCTATGAGGGAGTTTATCATTTCCTCATAGTTATCCCGGATGAATATCTTCTTCATTGTCAGGCTCACGGCGATCAGCTTCATATAATTGCAGGCAAGCTTCCAGTCGGGATTTTTTCTTGGATTATCAAGGAGCGATATCAGCATGTGCATGGTCTTACCGTCATTATCCTCATCTTCGATATATTTATCTTTCCAGGAAGATGTCAGTCTTTTTTTCTCAGCATCGGTCAGAAAAGCGAACACATTGGGATTCTCTGAGGACAGCCACAAAAGGTAGTCCTTCAGGGAATCCTTTGTTAATTTGCCATCCACGTTCAGATAAGAAATAAGCATATCTTTGGCTCTGGTTCTTTTATGGATCATCATGTGATACATGAATTCGGATTTATTCTCGAAGAGATTGTAGAAGGTTCCCTTGGCTATATATGCATCAGCGGTCAGTTTATCAATGTTTACGGATGACAGACCGCCTTTTTTCAGCATGGCGAAGCCTTCATCAATAAGGCGGATTCTTAAGTTTTCTTTGTTTTCATCTGAAAAGATCTTCGGCATATATTTCTCCAAAATTTTCAAATAATGACTCTATAATTATTGATAGTCATTTTACGAAGATTATACTTTAGGAAAGTCGTATTTTCAAGGGAGGATAACATGCTTAACAAAGTGAAACTGACGGAAAAAGAAATGCGGGAATTCGCTGAAGTTTTTGCTTATTATGATTACGGCGACGAAGAGATCGGGATGGTGCCTTATTATCCCGGATATCCTGACCGAAGCAGCCTGATAAACTATCTTGTCGCAATGATAAAAACAGCGAATGAATATGATGCTGTTTATGGGACTTCGGATAAAAAGGAAGGAATCATCATCCTGACAGATACCACGCACCCTTATCCCGGGACAGCAATGATCAAAATGATGTGGCGTATGATGCGCGCTCTTGGATTTAAGAACTTCGGAGAGATCATGAAGAGGTTTCAGGCAGGTGGAGCAAGTCTGGAGAAGACGTACAGGGATTCCAAGAAGCAGTTTGTTCAGATAGAACTGCTTGCGATAAAAAAAGAATATCAGGGGAAAGGCCTGATGCGTCCGCTGGTTGAGACTGCATTCGAAGTAGCTCGAAAAGTGAATCTTCCGGTGATCGTATCAACAGATGCGAAAATAAAGAAGGACAAATACGAGCATATCGGGATGGAGCATGTAAATACAAGGACGCTGGGAGAGAAAAGCTTTATGTATGATCTTGTCAGGAATGTGGATTAAAAGTGCTTGACAAACGAGACAACGAAGCTACTGTCGAAGATTGTAGATCCGAAGATGCAGGAGATGCTACTGAAGCAGATCAAAGCGTTGGTATAGGCAAACAGATAACGTGTGCGCTTTTGTGAAAAACATCAAAACGCACACGTTAAATGATCAGAAATTATACCCGTTCCTCATGAAGTCCACAAGGTTAATGTGTTCTATGCCATTACGCTGCTGAAGAAGAGAATCGGCAGTGGCGACATACTTGGGATAATTGTCTTTTATGGATTCCAAAGGTCTGTATTCGCGATCCTCTGTTTCCTTAGATAAAGCAATTGTATAAGCAACCTGAACATATGAATATTTCATTTCACTGCTTCTTAAGATGAAGTCACATTCCAGTTTACCGATCCGCCCGACGCTTACGGAGTAATCATGGGATCTTGCGTATATATAAGTGATATTCTCAAGAACAGGACCGAAGTTTATCCTGTTGTCTGTGTTCTGGGCGAAATAAAACCCGGTATCGGCCAGGTAGTATTTCTTTTCACCGCTTAACGATTTTTTGGACTTCATATCAAACCGAGGACACTCGTAGAGGATCTTTGCATCCAGTAATGCCTTGATATATCGGGCAATCGTTGCTTCGCTGATAGGGGTGCCGGTCTGTTCAATGGTTTTTTTTAGGCTTTTAAGGCTTGTTGTTGCTCCGAAATTGTTGATGATGTACTTCTGGACGGTGTCAAAAGTACTTTTATTGCGGATCTTCAGTCTTCTTCTGATATCTTTCTCGAATATCTCATCAATAACGCTTTGTACATATCGGCGTTTTGCAGCCATACTATCCAGCAGGATTGTTCTGGGGAAACCGCCTTCAAGGATATAGTTCTGTAATTCCTCCTGCCGGTCCGGTGCGATTTCTCTTCCATAGAACTTTTTGATGTCTTCATATTCCTCAAAGGAAAGGGGGAACATTTCGAATTCAATGTATCTTCCGGTGAGTTTTGTCATAAGCTCTCCGCTTAGAAGATATGAGTTTGAACCTGTAATGAAGATTGACCATTCATTTGTTCCACGAAAGCCGTTAATGACCGTTTCAAATCCTTTTACGTTCTGTACCTCATCGATAAAAAGATATTTGGTGCCGGGAATATCCGAAACGGAACTGATCAACTGCTCCAATTGCTCGGGTTTCAGGATTTTGTTGTATTCTTTGGCGTCAAGGTCAAAGTAGATGACATTGTCATCGGGAATCCCGTTTTCTCTTAATTCGAAGGCAATTGTCTCCATAAGGCAGGATTTACCGCATCTTCTTACTCCGGTGATGACTTTTATAATATCGGTTGCGTGATAGAAATCACGGATTTTTTTTAAATAGTTTTCACGGGGATACCAATCCATATCATTATTCCTTTCGAATGGCTTTTTCAGTCATATATTATCAAAAACAAGCATTAAAATCAAGGTTAACGTGTGCGAATTTGCAAAAATATCAAAAACGCTAACGTTAAATAATCAAGTATGGTCCCACCATACTTTTGTATGCTGAATTGGAATCCGAGGTTCCAGTTTGCAAAAGTAAATGCTTGTTTCAGATAGCCTTTGCAAGAGTA
>JAILKW010000234.1 GCA_024693455.1 Lachnospiraceae bacterium | reverse complement strand
AATAACGTAAATGCAGCTCCTGTTGAGGAAACAGAGGAAGTTGTTGTTTCCCGCGATCCGCTTGAAAGAGAAGCGATCTCTATGAATTCGGAACCTAAAGAAGATGAGCCGGTTCAAGATCAAAGCCTAAAGACAGATCTTTCTGCTGAAGATGCACCTGTCGTTAAAGCCAATACAACAGCCAAAAATCCGGGACAGCAGATGAACGGAAATACAAATACCGGAAAGAATCCGATGTTTGAGAATAAAGAGAATACGCAAAATCTTCAAAATAATAATGTTTCGGCTCAGGTTCAGCCTCAATTTGAAACAGAAGCAGCGACTCCTGTTCGTTCTTACACAAGCGTTGATACAAGAAATGTAATCGAGCAGATCGTTACGGCTGCAAGAACAAATATAACGGATAGTGTTCGGTCCGTAGAGATGGAGCTTAATCCTCATAATCTCGGGAAAATGCTTATGCAAGTCACAGAAAGAGAAGGAGAGGTCTCAGCAAGACTTGTAGCAGAAAATCAGACAGTTAAGGAGGCTCTTGAAACACAGCTTGCCAACTTAAGAGACAGATTAAATGAACAGGGAATAAAAGTTACCTCGGTTGAAGTCACTGTCAGTACACATGAGTTTGAACAAAATCTTGAAGAAGGTATGACAAGACAGAATTTTGAAGGCAACTCAAATGAAAGACAAAACGAATCCGAAAACCGTGCAGACAGAAGAATGCAAAGAGGCGGTATAGATCTTAGCAATATGGACGGTATTTCAGAACTCAGTGAAGAAGAGGAGCTTCTTGCTTCGATGATGGCAGACGCCGGCAACAGAATGAGCCTTAAGGCTTAGAACGGAGGATGATATGGCAATTATTTCAGAAGTTTCAAACGGTCTTTTGACAGGCGCAAAATCCGTTGAATCAATTGAAAAGAAAAATGCTGATGATGCTAAAACCACTGAAAGTACAAATGATGATAACAGAAACATGTTTCTTCAGCTTCTTGTTACGGAGATGAAATATCAGGATCCGATGCAGCCCTCAGACAATTCCGAATATGTAAAGCAGATGGCAACATTTTCACAGGTTGAAGCGGTTCAAAATGTTCAAAGTGATATGGATGAGATGAGAGCAGCTTCCATGGTCGGAAAATATGTCAGCATTACAGACGAAGAAGGAAATGTAAAAGAGGGAAAGGTTGATTACACGACCAAAGTCAGCGGAGAGATTAAAGTTTCGGTTGAAGGTGAACTTTATAACATGACCAGTGTTTCGGGTGTATATGAAAATGATTTCTATGAAGCCGGAGTCGCTGCGGATACGATCAATGACATGCTTGAAAATCTTCCTCCTGTCGGTCAGATCACAATCCTTGATGAAGATAAGATAACCTCGGTTGCAAATCTTTTCAATTCAATGGATGCTTATCAGCAGTCCTTCCTTTCGGATGAGACCAAAAATACTGTCAAAACTTATGTAAACAGACTTAACGAACTTTTAGATAATGTAAAATCAACGACTGAAGACACAACCGATACTACTGAGGCTGCGGAAAGCGCTGCTACGACTCAAACTGAAACAGCATCTGCCGGTCAGGAAGAAAATGCCGCAGAAAACGATACTCAGACAGATGAAGAAAATTCTTCTGAAAATCAGACAGTATAATATTAAGTTTTTTATATTATGTCCGATAATTATTATAAGTGAGTAATCGTTAATAAAAGAAGGGAGAAGTGTTATGAATAGGATCGGAAACGGAATTGGATCCATTCAGCAGCTTACGGATCAATACCTTGGCAGCACGCCTCTTTTGAAAACAAAAAGCGCTCAGTCCTTTCAGGATGCATTGCAAAAGGCGGCATTTGCGAATGAAGAAGTGAAATTTTCAAAGCATGCCATGCAAAGACTTTCTGACAGAGATATAAATCTTGATGCAACTCAAAGTGAACGACTTGCGGATGGATTCAGAAAGGCGGATGAGAAAGGTATAAAGGATTCACTGGTGCTTATGGACAAGCTTGCTTTTATAGTGAATGTACCAAGTCATACAGTAGTAACAGCAATGGATGAGACAGAATCCAAAGAAAAAGCATTTACAAACATTGACGGAGCCGTAATAGTATAAGCCGGACCTTACGGAGGCTTAGCTGCCGAACGACAGAAGCAGCAGTTTACGGATTTCCATGATAAGCATGAAGGAGGTCATTAATTATGATGAGATCACTCTTTTCTGGTGTTGCCGGTCTTAAGACACACCAGACAAAAATGGACGTTATCGGTAACAATATCGCTAACGTTAACACCGTTGCGTTCAAATACAGTTCAACATCCTTCCAGGATATTATGTATCAGACAATGTCCGGTGCATCAGGTGCGACGGCTACAAAGGGTGGTAAAAACCCCAATCAGATAGGTCTTGGTGTCACAACAGGTGCAACAAAGGTTACCATTACAAAGAGTGGTGCTGCACAAAGTACAGGTGATGCTCTTGATATCCGTCTTTCGGACGCAAATTCCACGAACTTTTTTATCGTAAATAACGGTTCTGAGAACGTATTTACCCGTTCGGGTTCTTTCTACGTTGACGGAAACGGTAATCTTGCAATGACATCAACCGGATATCTTGTACAGGGGTGGCAGGTTGATCCTACTACCGGAGCTATTCAAAGAGATACTGTAAGTTCTCTTAGGATAATGAGCCCTGAGAATATGACAAGTGAGCCCGAAAAGACATCTGAAGCAACTATTTCGGGAGTTCTGGATAAGAACGACGTTAATGTAACAAGTACAGATGGATATGCTACCACTCTTGTTTTTTATGATGAACTTGGATATGCATATACTGCAAGATTTTCAATAAAGAGCGGTCTTGATGAGACTGTTACCAGTGGAAACAGTACAACTACAAGTAAAAACGGATATACCATCAAGCTTACAAATATTTATTCCAATTCACAAAAAGATGCTGCAGGGAATCCCATTGATATTTTGGAGACATACTTAAATGATGCTGCAAGTTCTGGCACTGATGCCGAGGCAAAAGCAAAGGCTAAGACGGAAGCTCTCGCTTCGATCTTTGGGCATGTAAACGAAAATGGAGAATCAGACGGTAAGCAGACAGACAGCTTTAAGCTTAATGCACCCACTTTCAGCCTCCAGGGTGATTTAATAGCATATAATTACGGAGGAAAGACTTATACAGCTAAAATAGATGATGTTGTAAAAGCGGCACAAGATAAAGCAGCCACTGTTTCATTTACAAATACGGATGAAAAGGGTACTACATCTACAGTTAATCCAAATCTTGTGGATATGTTCAAAGGACTTGGTACAAGCCTTACCAATTATAATGACAATGCCATTTCCCCTACGTATACCTTTGACAAGGCTACGATGATGCTCAAAGCTACTTACGGAGCTGTTAATTATAACGTTATGTTTAATTCTTCTGATGGTACGTT
>JAILKW010000195.1 GCA_024693455.1 Lachnospiraceae bacterium | reverse complement strand
CATGGTAAAAGAGCATTTAAAGCCTGAGGGAGTTATGGTTGTAAATATGAATATGTACAACGAAGGTGAAGGCACGGATAATGGAGAAGCCGACTTTTCAGGTGAATCTTTGGCCACGATCAATACTTACCTTGCAGATACGATAAGCTCTGTCTTTGACAAGGTGATCACCGTAAAAGTTCCCGGGACAACTAACAGAGAGCTTTTCGCAGGAAACTCACCGGATTTTTTGGATCGATTTAAAACCAACTATACCATGGAAGAAAATGAAACCCTAAGATCCATAATGCAAAAAGTATCTGATACATATCTTCCTTATCAAAGTACAGGTCATATAATGACCGACGATAAGGCTCCGGTAGAACTTTTGGGAATGAGACAGATAGATTCGATCATAAAAAACGAAGTTGATTATTATAAGAATATTTTTGATTCCGAGGGAATTGATGGTTTGCTGGAACTACTCTAATTGTTCCATATCCACCATCTTTTTTGTAGTATGAAACAATGCCTTTATAAACTTCTTCCTCCTCTGTAACCTCCTCATTATCTTCAAATTCTTGATCAGCTACAGACGAAATAATCTCACTTATGGATGCATCTTTCACCTCATCTTCAGCTGTCAATTTTTTCAAGTAATCAATATTCTCTTCTGAACGTAAATCCTCTTTATTAGGAATTTCATTTATCGCTTCTTTATCAGCATACCAATAAAGCAAAATATCCGATGCATACTCTTTAGTATGTGACAATGCAAATAACATAGTCGAATAATTGTCCCGTTTTACAGCATATTCACAAAGCCACCTTATGACACTTGGATACTCATCGTTGTACTCAATAGCTAAAACGGCAATTTCAAAAAGTTCTGTGTCAGTTTTATGCTTACGAGATAACATGAACTCCATGTCATAGGCACCGCACCATATGCTGCAGGGTTTGACTTCCTCATCATGAAAAACTATAATAAAATAATCGAAAAAAATTGGGAGTTTGTCCGGCAGGCATTGCCATCCGGCTGATCAAACGAAGTGATGGTGAGGGCAAACCCGCAAAGGCATGGAAATGACCGTGTGGAACGTAAGTTGACCTGCAGGTAAGGGATCAGGAGGGAGTAAGGAGTAAGAATGGTATCTTTAATTTTTTCTTTTTTGGTAATCATAATAGGTTATCTAACTTACGGGAAGATTACGGAAAAAGTTTTTAATCCCGATGACAGAAAAACTCCTGCCATTGAGATTAACGACGGCGTGGACTGCGTTCCTATGAAGACATGGAAGGCGTTTCTCATACAGCTTCTTAATATTGCCGGGACCGGACCTATTTTCGGGGCCTTGATGGGTGCGTGCTTTGGACCGGTTGTTTTTTTATGGATCATATTCGGCTCGGTTCTTGGCGGTGCGGTTCACGATTATATGTGCGGAATGATCTCATCGAGAAACGGTGGTAATTCCATTGCGGAACTGTCAGGAAAATATCTGGGAAATACAATGCGATGGGTGATGCGGCTTTTTTCGGTGCTTCTTTTGATCCTTACCGGAACCGTGTTTGTAACGAGTCCTGCAGCGCTTATCAACAGGTTAACATCCAACACACTGCCGTTGGGTTTCTGGATCGCTGTCATCCTCATCTATTATTTAATCGCCACGTTGCTTCCTATTGATAAGCTCATCGGCAAGCTGTATCCGGTATTCGGCGTCATACTTATTATGATGGCGCTCAGTGTGCTCGGTGGCGTTGTGCTCGGTGGTTATACCATTCCCGAGATACAGTTAAAAGACCTGCATCCGGATAACCTCCCGATCTGGCCTTTCATGTTTGTCACCGTTGCCTGCGGAGCAATATCGGGCTTTCATGCAACCCAGTCCCCAATGATCGCAAAGTGTATCACAAGTGAAAAAGAAGGCAGGGTTGTATTTTACGGAGCAATGATCGCAGAAGCGGCAATCGCCCTTATCTGGGCGGCAGCGGGTGTTTCTTTCTATGGAACGACACAGCTTTTAAATGAGGCACTGACAAATCTCGGTCAGTCGGGAACGGTATATGATATATCAAAATCAATGCTTGGAAATGCAGGTGGCTTCCTTGCCATCGTTGGTGTTGTGGTATGCCCGATCACTTCGGGGGATACGGCATTCCGGAGTGCAAGGCTTATCATTGCGGAAATGGCAAATTTAGACCAGAAAAAGATCAAAAACCGCCTACTTATCACCATCCCGCTGCTCTTGTGCGGAGCGATACTTACTCAGCTCGATTTTAACGTTTTATGGAGATATTTTTCCTGGTCGAACCAGACACTTGCCATGATCGCACTTTGGACGGCAACCGCATATCTGATAAAGGAAAGCGATAACAAGATGAAATCATTCATTACGGCGCTTCCCGCAACCTTCATGTCGGGTGTTTCCATGACTTACATCCTTTTGGCAAAGGAAGGACTGCGCTTACCTGTCTCAGTAGGATATCCGGTCGGTATCGTGTTTGCCTGTGTGCTCTTTGGTTTTTAT
>JAILKW010000174.1 GCA_024693455.1 Lachnospiraceae bacterium | reverse complement strand
AAGCGTGACGCCGGGATGTATGTTTTCCGGGAGGCAAGGCGGATTCCGTTTCTTTTTGACAGAGAGGGTGCAGATAATACGGAAACATGGGAAAATAGTCATCAAATATGGTGTGGAATCCTGTTTGTTGGTAATGAAGATAAATTGGATGAAGCAAAGAAAATGATTAATATAGAGTTGAACGATAATCAAAGCATAAGGTGCTGCTTTGTTGAAACCAGAGTTGTTAAAGAGGGCAAATTGGATATGAGAAGTGATGTCTTTGTAAATAAGGCTACGTTTGTTTCTCCTGATTATTCTGGAGAAAGATTAGTGAATATTAGACAGTGAAATATGGGATATTGACTTTAAAGCTTTGCGAACGCTAAATACCGGATTGTCGGGCGAAGAATAGTGGTTTAAATTCAGATGCGGTCACAATACTGTTGTCGCTGCAGTCTGGTACTATAGCTGTAAAGTATGATGAAGTTATCGCTTATCATATTGGAGGCTACACTATGCAAGAAGTCACACTTATAGGTGCATATGGCTTGTCGGAGGATCAGATTAGCGGTATCAGACAGAGTATTCCAACAAAGAAATGTGAAGTGATGGATACAGATTGTTTTTCTGATATCGTTGCTTGTGTTGAAATGGCTATTGTTATTATGTGGGATAAGCTTACAGAAGACGATAAAGGTTTGCTGATAGAGTTTTATACAGAGATAGCACCGTTTTCAGAGACAATGATTCTGATTGGGGAACCGGATATCCCTGATGATCTTAGAAAAGAAGTATCCATATACCCGGGATTTGAGGAGTTTTCCGTTAATGCAAAGTATGTACTGTTGGGCGCATATCGTCGCAGTAAGAAAAGCGTAAATTTCAGCATAGCATTAGCAAACTCTATAATGATCCTCAGCCTGATGCGAAAAAAGCCGTATGTTACCACGAAAGAACTTGCCGGAAAATTGGAATTATCTGAGAGGACCGTGAGAGGTATATTAAGACCCTGCGTGTGGCGGGAGAATGGATTGAATATGACATTTCTCATAAAGGATGAACCTTGCAGGAAGGAAAATCCCTATTATGGGGCGATATATGACGGCGAAAACAGTTTTGAAACTGAAGATACTGATTGCCCGAAACAGGAGTTGCACATGGAGGAGATTCTTGATATCAGGGAGGGATTAAACCATGAATAATAGTCCGTGGAAGGAATTATATGAAAAAATGGGACGGAATTTCCCCAAAAATGAAACAGAACGGCACGTGCTGAAGATGCTAAAAGAAGGAGAGGGTCTGTCAGATTGTCTTGAATATTGGGAATCCGCAGGGAATAGCGGGAAAAATTTTATTGAATTTATGAAGAGGGCTGATGAATGGGAAACAGAGGAGCTTAGTATGATCGGTCATTATATCAGGTGATGTAATGAGCAGCAGGAATGTTGATTTGTAAAAAATATGTAAAACCAGAGGAAGGAATCATGCTGAAACCAATAAGATTGAAGGCTGTTTTTAGTATCGAGATAAACCGTAATTTGTATGAAGAGATCCGTATTCAGGAGAGCTGGGATGAAAACGGGAAAGCGGCTCACTCCGACAGATATGAAGAAGGCTTTATATGGTCCGAATTGTATGGGCAGTGTAATGAAGAGCCTTTTGATAAATGGGCTTACAATTATGATATGTCCTTTTTTGGCGGAACGGGAACAATAGAAAGCTTCTTCGAAAACCATTTTTCACAGGAAAAGATCAGAAGGAAGGGGCTTGTTTATTTATATCCAAAGGAGGATTTTACCGGCTCACAGGAGGATTATTGGAAGACAGATACCCGGATATCCTGGCTCTATTATAAGAGAAGTTTTGATGCCGTATTTCCGGTTCTTTGTGAGCATGGAAAAACCCATCTTGAAATGAAACTGGAAGGCAATCTGGATGACGGCAGGCAGATCGGATTCCGGTATACCACAGGAGATGTTGGTGAAATAATTCTTGATGGGAAACATCTGGTCAATATCTCTTTTTATGATGAAAAGTATTCTGGGCGCAATTTCCCGCAGGCTCTTGCTTTAGGACGTCCGGAAGAATTAAACAACGGGAAATGGGCAGCAACGCTGTACGGAGCATATTCCTTTTCACAGCTGATGGAAGGCATTGAGCTGGCGGCAGAAAGAGTCTCATGTGATGAGAAAAAAGCTGCAGCGGGTAAAGAGTCAATATACCGGGTAAGTACACTGTTTGGGAAGGATCTTCTCGCAAAAAGAACCAATCTGTCAAAAGAGAAACTTATACGTATGGGTGCGGAAAAATTGACTGTTCCGGAGATTGAGGGAAGACAGGTAGGCCTGTTTTACTGGAATTACGATACATCCGTGAAAACCCTTGGGGGATATTGCGAACAGGCCTTTTATCCGGACACATATCGTCTTCAAATAAGCACATCGGATGGAGAGGAGGGGGATCTGGGACAGGAATATGGGAGTGAGGATCGGGAATATGAGTATTATATGGCATTTGATGAGCTGACAGATCTTTGCGGTAGATATCCACTCGACCGGTTTATTTGGGGATGTGATCCCAAGCCGGCAGATGTCAGTGACTTAAGAAAGATTGTTTTGGATGTTCTTCCATGATAACGGGTTGTAACCGGGCGGTTTTATAACACAATTGGACTTATTTTTTATAAAGAGAACAAGGAGAAACAAGGTGTATTATAAAAAATTTCCGCTTCCTAAACCGCAGGAGGTCAAATTTACTTATATGAAGGTGCCGATCGAAGGCGCGCCAAGAACCGGAAGCCGCGATAGATTGTTTCGTGATCATGGGTATTGTGCGGGCTGTGGTGAAAATCATATAAATCTAAAGACGGCAAGTGTCGCAGGATTCCCGTTTTTATGTAAAAACTGTTATAGCATGGTTTATAAATACAGTTGTTTTAGGGAGGATCCATATCGAATCAAAAAGATGCCTCGCGATGAAATGGTCAGTATTGAAAAGACACGTAAGGTTATTCAATCGGGAAGGAGACTTGAGTTTATCGAAAAAACATTCAAGACCTGGATGATGCAGCAAACGATCGAAAGGGAGAGGGAAGAGTATTATGAACAAGAGGAATCGCAATATTTTCGTGAACCGGTGAAACAGGAAAAAAATACTGCAAAGTCTTTTTTCGAAGATAAAGGGAAACAACCCCAAAACAATATGAGTATGGATGAACGCAACGCAATCAAACGAAAGGTTGCCGAACGCGGGGCGGAATATCTTCAGCTAAAAAGAGAGTGTGAAAAGATAAAAGAAGAAACTATGCGTATGGGAGCGGACATGGTTCCCTTTAATCCTTATGAAAACAATGATTATTACAATTTTAGTAATGACATATTTTATGCCGCACTCAGTAATATGTGTGCCGGAACAGACTCAAAATACAGGATTTGGAAAGGTTATTCCATGGTCATGGATTATTATTCCGGACACCCCTTTCCCGGAGCGGAAATCGACCCGATTCAAACCGGAAATATATATTTAATCACAGTAAAATATTATAGCAATAATCAGGCGGAACTGATCATTATGTATCGTAAAATAGTGGATCAATATAAAAAAGAGTATCATCGTGTGTCATATGATGCAGGTTTTATTCGTTGGGATAAGGGATATCTCTGTGTATGTCTCAAATGCTATAAATTTAGGATAAAAAGTGAAAGCTAAGGAAATACTGAGTCAAGGCCCGTAAGCAAGTTTTGATATGATTGTGAAACACGTAATAAATATGTTTCTATGTCTAAGAATGGAAAATCTCTGACAAAGGATGGGATGATCAGGAATCCAAAAGAATATGGATCTTTGGATGGGAGCAGGGAACTTTAATCCATATAAAAGGAATTTGTGTAGATGTTCGCTTTCCTATGTACGCAGAACCACAATGAAATAACAGAATTCTATGATTCCGATGCCTGTGTCCGATATGGTTCAAAAATTGCATATCAGGATCCGATGGTTATTCTATGCGACGATGTAGTGGATGAAGAATTTAAGTGCCTGCAGGAGGATTATGTTTTGGGTGAACAGAACGAGATAAAAGAACTGATTCGGGATGAAGCGGTACATGATTATTTTACCGCAGGAATAAAAGCAGAGGTAATCCTTGATATGCTTCTTCGACCGGTACTTGAAAAGGTGCTGAGCCAATTGTTGAAGGGAAAAGATCAAGGAGTTCATTTTATTACCAAAGAGTTTCCAATTCCTACAAAAGCAAACGATAATC
>JAILKW010000160.1 GCA_024693455.1 Lachnospiraceae bacterium | reverse complement strand
GACAAACTATACTCAGTCGGGGTACAAGCTCCGACTGAGTTAAACGCTCCGCGAGGATGCGCACGGATTCGGACAGGAATTTGTCTGCTGAAGCAGACCCGAATCCGGCGCGCAAGACTCGCGAGCGAGTCTTGACATTAAAATACTTTTTTTGACAGGAGGGAATTATGATCGGGATCATAAGAGAATACGGAAGGACGTGGCTTACTGCAATGTTGGCTGTTGCGGTTACGCTGGTTTTTATATCCGATATGAGGCTTATAGGTAATGCCGCTTCCAAATATACGGGAGAAGAAGACAATATTTTCTGTGAAGATGAATATGGGAAGGAAAAGACATCGTTTGAAGCGGATATAGGCAATGTAAAAGCAGGAAACATGGCGCTTTGCAACAGAACCTACAGACTAAGTGATCTGTACTCCTATTTTGAGGGGGAGATTTCTGAAGCAAGGATCATTTCGGTGACAAAGGCAGAGGGCTTTGATCTTACGGACCGTATCTGTCCCGATGGCAAGCACCTTACCTTTTTTGACAAGGGAGTTTATAGCCTTAGAGTCTGCATCTGGAACAGTGAGGGAGTCAGAAGTATGAGAAGGATCTATGTGGGGGTGGAAGGATGAAACAGATAATGTTTTCCCTTGCGGCGGCAGCAGTGTTAATACTTTCGGTTGTGGCTATCTTCTCCATAGAAGGAAGGAGCGCAAGAGAAAAGGATCTTAATATAGCACTTCGTGAAAGTGCGAGAGAGGCCCTAAGTGAGTGTGTAAGCCTTAGATACAATGACAGGATGCTGAGCCTTGTTTTCAGGACACTTCTTCTGGATAAATTGTCGGATACCTCGGACGAGGAAAGGAAGTTAAAAATAGACATTTTGGAAGCGGATTCAGAAAAGGGCTTGCTCTCGGTGTCCGCAACAGAGGAATTTACCTATCCCAACAAAAAGAAGGGCGAAGTAAAGTGCAATGCCACGGTAATACTTGAAGAAGAGAGGAAAAAGGAAAACTGTCTGATACGTTATTTTATTCCATGGCAGGAGGCTAAAGAGCTTGGGATGGAATACGTGACAGGAGAAGATGCTTTATATGCTTTTTATCTGGTGGAAAAGGGCATGAAGATGCCTGCACCAAATAATTTCAGGGAGATTCCGGCAGAGAAGACGGTTGAGGAGGATATGGATATTCATGGACATATTTATTAAAAGGATAGGACTTTTGTTATCCGTTTTTTCGTTTGCTTTGATAATAATATATTCTGTTTCCGTTGATATTAAAGCTTCATACATCGAAACTCAAACCGGAGTATATGACTTTTCAAGGGAATTGGGAGAGGGCGAGATCACGGATATCAGTTGCCGGCTTACTTCATACAGCGGTTATGGGAGGCACAGGAAGGGGGAACTTATAGACTCGCCGGACCTTATGGATATAGAACTAAGGACAAAAGGCAGTATAGCCGTGGTTAACATATCAGGACTTTTGGATTATGAGGATTGGGAGGTCAGCCTTTACTGCACATATAAAAAGGAAGAAGAGTCTGAAAACAGGATTGTTTTCGCAGTTGCAAAGGTGACCGGGACTACACCTAAGGATAATTCGGTAAGTGACGGATATGAGTTGACGGAAAAGTTAAAAAAATACAAAACCGTTGTGCTTAAAAACAGTGTCACTATTCCAAAAGAGACCGGATCGGTTATCGCAGACGGGAAAACTTCGGGTTTTAAAAGTGAAGAAGACTCCTTTGAGGAAAACATAATAAACGGAAAGGGATATTGTGTGGATTCGGATGACACAGCCTTTATCATAAAAAACCGTATGATATTTAATGAAGTCGGCATAAAAGCGAATAAGGATGGAATATCGGTTGAAAAAAGCGGTGCTCTCGAATATAAGAAAGGCAGTATAGAGGCAGGAGAGTGCTGTATAAAGAACAGATCAAACACCCTGCTAAAGGCCGAGGACATGATCCTTAAAGGAAGTATAGGCCTTGAAAATAACGGAGACGGATTTAAAAAGACAGTGGACCGGGTGGTTAAGGTCTCCGGAAACAGGGATATGACCCCGGTTGTTGATACAGGTCTTGTCGAAACAGGGATATCAAAAGCGCAATTAACGGATGTTTCGATAGTGGCAACAAATGGAATAGGAGTTAAAAACGCCGGTGAGATCACTTTCCTTGGGACAGCAGATATCAGTGGTGAGACGGCTTTTATGAATATGGGAGTGGTTGATCTTCAAACCTCTTCACTTTGTATGACAGGCCAAAATACCGCAATAGACAACGGCTCATGGATAGGGATCGTAACAGGGGTATTAAAAGAAAAAGACAGTTCTTACACCAAAGATGATCTCATAAGTCTGGGAGGAAAGCTTTTCGATGATCTAAGCGTATATGCACCCTCCTGTTTTACAGTTACCGTAGGAGGCAGCGGGCCTTCAAAGATAACCGGAAAAAGCAGGGCAATAATAAACTGCGGAGGTTTGGTAATTGATAATCCGTCCTCTGTGATTTCCGGTAATAAAACCTGTGTTGAAAATGCCGGATCCATGCAACTGAACGGAGGCATTATCTCAGGCGGTCAATACGGTATATATAATAAAGGAAGTGTGACCCATAAGGCAGGTATAGTTACAGGCAATTCCGATATCGGAGTTTACCAGGATGGATATTATTATATGGCAAAGGATGCCAGGGTTGATAATTCCAATGTTATACACCTTGAAAAGGACAGGATAATAACTGTTGTAGGTGAGCTTAGGGCGGAAAGAGCAGGCTGCATTTCGCTTGACTCCGATGATATGCAGCCGGGAAGAAAGATAGTTGATGTAAGTAAGACCTTCCCGGGAAGAGGCGGGATAGCGGACCGGCTTGCGGGCTCCGGAAAAAACGGTGAAATATCCGAAGACGGACAGTTCGTTCCTGCGTTTAAGTACGTTTTTGGACATAAGGCAGCCTTTAGGAGCGGAAAGGGTACGGATGAGAACGGAGAAGTCGGGACTGTGGTACTGTCTGCCCTATACTGCGCGAAATATAAAAACGGACTGGGTTCGCCTTCTGACAAAATAAGCTTTGAAGTCCCGGAGGACAGTTTATATTTCTGGCGGGAAAAACAGAAGTTTCATACAGGGTGCGATATAAGTCAGGGCAGCAGGATAAAGGTGTTTTTTGAAAATAAAAACATAACTCCCACCTTTATCCAGAAGGGCTGGGAATCAGACGGAAAGCTGTATCACGAAAAAGATATGGAATTTATCTTTGAAGAGGATAAGACCTTTGAGGGAGTCTGGGATATGGCAGCAGCTTTGCATTTTAGGGGAAATGAGGATACCGATGAAGTCGGAAACCTTACTTTCGGTGCAAAGGATTATTATAAAGTGCCGGTATCTTTGGGTTATGTCATTCCCCAAAACGCAGGTCCCGGAAAAGAAAGAGATTATTTTATCAAAGTTAAAAAGCAGGATGAAAAAGGTCAAAGTTATATGCAAAGATTTTCCTTTAAGGGATGGAGTACGGACGTGGACTTGGATGAAGACGGTAAGATATATGCTCCGGGTGATATTTTAAAGGATATGTCCATAGTTTTTGATGCACTTAAGGATAAAAGAGCTTCATTTATAAAGTGTGACAGTGACGGATACCGCGCCGGTATAGATCTTTTGGCACTCTGGGATGCACATCCCGTAATAAAAGCCGAACCTGTTTATATATATGACAGGGAACTGTCCGATCCGGCAAAGCTTGAAAGTAAATTATTGTCAAAAGAAGTGCTTCGGGCTTTTGACAGAGAAGACGGAGTCTTATCCGGCAGCAGTATAAAGGTTTTAACCGATCCGAAAGATCAGGTGTTTGACAAAAAGGCCTTATGTGACCTCGGAAACTACGGAAAGGGAAGTATATATTACGAGGCATCCGATTCTGCAGGAAACCGATCGATATTTAAGTCTGAGGTTTTTGTTGTGACAAGTGATGATGAGGACAAGAGTATTTTCGGTAAGGTAAAAGATAAGACTCAACGAACAAATCCTTCCGGAACTTCTCCCAGATCCGAAGATGCAGCCTCTTTATATGTCAGATACATCGGGGAAAAAGATATGGATTCTTTTGAACCTGCTTCAAAATGGTATCTGAGCGAGAATAACAAATTGTTAAAAAGATCATTTTCTTCTCCTGCAGTTGAATCCTATGTTTACGATCACAAACAGATAAAAGAGATAAAAAGTCTCATAATGGAAACAGCAGGACTATATGAAAATAATAATAAGATCAATGAACTATTAGGCTATGAAAGAGACAGAGGCGATGAGGAAATAAGAAAACTAAAGCTTTATTCCAGATCGGGAACGGAGTCTGCAGAGATTGGCTGGGAGAGAGTTGGCAGAGCGGATACGGCAATAGTTGAATGCAAGGGATCGGATAGTAAAAAACAAAGGCTCTCAGCTTCATTGGGAAGAGCGGTTTTTACCGGCTTGAAGGCTGATCAAAATTATGAGATAACGGTATCTTTAAAAGAGAAAAATTCGGTCATAGCGAAAGGAAAGATATCTGTAAGCCCTTTAAGCATAGATGTTCCTTCTTTAAGGCTTGGAGTATCGGGGAAAAAGAATACGGGTGAGGTAAGACTTTATTATTCGCTTCCGAAAAAGGGCGAGACTGTTGAGATCCAGCGAAGAAGTGTTACGGCCCGGGCAGAATGGGAGGATATAGCAAAGATTGCTTTTGAGGAGGCGGTTTTATCAGGTCTTCGTAAGAACTGCATGAGTACGGAGGCGTTGTATAAGGATATTGTAACTACAGGAGTGTATGAGTACAGATTAAGGACAAGAGGAACTACGCTTGGTGACGGTAAAGAAAAAAGCATTTGCTATAGCAGCTATAGTGAGCCGCAGGAAATAGGATTTTGTCCGGCACCGAAGATTAACGGGATAAAACCGGGTATAGCATCATATAAGCTTAATTGGTCAAAGGTCAGGGGAGCAGACGGTTATCTTTTGTATTATCACGAAAAAGGCAGGTATGATAAGGTAATAAAGATATCAAAAGAAGATGACTTTGCAGTTGTTGCTAATAATATAAAAGAGAATGAAAAATACAGCATATCTTTAAAGGCCTGTGTGGAAGGTAAAAAGAGATACATCTCATCTTCTCAAAAAGAAACAAAGATAAAGACTTTATCTTTGGGCTTGCCCCGACCGCGAATAAGTATGACATCGGACAAGATAACAATTGATTTCGATAAATGTGAAAATGCAGATTATTACACGATCGAAAGAATAAAACTCCCGCATTTTGATCACGGAAAAGAGATTAAAGATATTACCGGAACGAAAATATCTTTCGAAAGAGACAAAGGAGTTTACGAGTATAGTGTTACTTCTGTGGGAAGCCGTCTTGACGGGACTTTGATAAGCAAAAATACTCATATTGGAGTTATAAAATAAAGTTAAAGCGGACGAAGGCGTCCGCTTTGCTTCATTTAACGAGATATTAAGGATGTATGAGATCCGGAATTGTCCAAAATTTTCCTAAAAACATATATATTATAACAAAAACCACTTAAATTGTGATATGATAAAGCAGTAAGTGTCTAATTGGAGGGATATATGCATTATGCAGTTGGGGACGTGCATGGTGGTTATGATCAATTGATGCAGGTCCTGGATCAAATCGAAACTAAAGATGAAAATGCGAATATAATCTTACTGGGGGATCTGGTAGACAGAGGCAAGAATACTCTTGGAGTATTGGACTGGGCGATGGAGCACGTTTCTTCGGACGGAAAGTACAGATGTATTTTCGGAAATCATGAAGAAAGAGTTGTTACCTGGTATTACAGCTGGAGAAAGTGGAATAAGCTGAAAAAAGCCAGGGAAAAAGGTGTTGATATGGGTATTCCGCTCGGGCCCGAGCCGATGACTCATTATGATTTTTATCAGGTTGCCAAAGAGCACGGGATTTTGGATGTGGATGCGCTCGCGCCATATATAGCTTTTATGGAGAGTTTGCCGTACCATATCAGACTGGAACTGCCCTGTGCAGATGGCAGAGTCAGGATCTTTCATTTGGTACATGCATGGTATTATCCCATGTTTGATGATGACAGCGAAGAGCAGCGGTATGCGAATCTTTGGTCAAGGCAACAGGAGAATACGGAGGCCAAACCGAACGAGATAGTGGTTCACGGCCATACACCCACGGTTGCCCCCACATATACCAATGAAAAGAACAGAAGGCTTACCGACAGACCGGGTTATATCGTACGAAGACCCGGAGGAATAGATATTGACTGCGGACTTGGATTTATAGACAGACTTGGAGACGAAGTAAGACTTGGGGCATTATGCCTTGAAACAGGAGAAGAATTTTACTCTACAATATTATAACGCGTGTTAAGGAGGATAACATGGAATACGAAATCAAGGACATTGAGCTTGCACCTTCCGGAGAAAAGAAGATTGACTGGGTTAGAAAGAACTGTCCTCTGCTTCGTTCTTTGGAAGAAGATTTCTCAAAAGAAAAACCTTTTGAAGGAGTAAACATAGCTCTGTCCATACATCTTGAAGCAAAGACAGCATATCTTTGCAAGGTACTTGCTGCCGGCGGAGCCAATATGTATATTACGGGTTCCAATCCGCTTTCAACTCAGGATGATGTTGCAGCTGCACTTGTAAAGGCCGGACTTTCGGTTTTTGCATGGCACGGTACAACGGATGAAGAATATGAATCACATATCAAAAAGGTACTTTCACATCATTGCAATATAATAATCGATGACGGGGGAGATCTTGTAAATTGTCTTCACACCGAACTTACGGATGAGCTTCAGTA
>JAILKW010000145.1 GCA_024693455.1 Lachnospiraceae bacterium | reverse complement strand
AAAACATCTGACATATCATCGTCTATATCACATTTTTTAATACAAAACGCTTCATTTTCAAAGAACATAAAGTTCAAAATAACATTTGAAACATTCTTATCCACACTGTACATAGTATCATGGTGTGTTATTCCGGCTATTTCAACTTTAGGAAGATAGTGATTTATACTTTTTATCTGCTCGTTAATATAGTTTTCATCCCAGTTTTCCTCAAATATCAAAAGTAAAACCTGAGTCGCATTTTTATATTCGTCAGAGTTTGAAACACGGTTCAATATTTCATTTACTTTATCAGCTGTCTGATCTATAATGTGAAAATTCTTCTGTATCATACTTTTTCCTTACATTTTATATATTATGCATGTCAAGTCCTTCATTCATCTTTCCTGATTTAAAGCCCGAAATATCAAGTGCTATATGAACAAATCCCACATGTTTAAAATATTGTTCAACCATGAATCTTGTCTTTTCTTCCATAAATTTATCAAAATCTTCCGGAAGAATCTCAACTTTGGCCATCAGACCGTAATGTCTTACTCTGTATTGCCTAAAACCGAGTTCCCGTAAATAATTTTCGCATTTTTCTATCATTTTCAATTTATTTTCATTTACTTCCTCACCATAAGGAATTCTTGATGCAAGACATGCGGAAGAAGGCTTATCCCACATAGGTATGTTTTTTAACCGCGAAAGTTCTCTTATTTCTTTTTTTGTAAGACCTACTTTTTGAAGCGGACTTATAATTCCAAGCTCTTTTAATGCCTTGCATCCCGGTCTGTAATCCGATTCATCATCAGCATTTGATCCCTCAAAAATAGCATTCATGTTTTCTTTAAGAGCGATCCTTTTTATATTCTTAAATATCTCATTCTTACATAAATAACATCTGTCAGTAGGATTTGCGGAAAAACCCTCTATGTCCAAAATATCCTGTTCTATGGATAATTGCTTTACACCCAAAGTTTTACAATAATCTTTGGCCTCTCGCACTTCATATTCCGGGATAAGCGATGAAACCGAGATTACTGCAATAAGGTTCCTTCCGAGCGCTTTTTTTGCCACATACAACAAAAAAGTAGAATCTGTTCCACCCGAATATGCTACAGCTCCGCTGCCAAAACTCGAAATATATTCTTTTAATTCGTCGTATTTTTCTTTCGTACTTTTTTCTTGCATTTTATATTTTCATCCTTTTTAATATTGATTAAGTAAAAATGAATATATTATAATTATTTTGTTGTTTTGTTATGCAATTTATTATTAAGGATAAGATATGTTTTCAAAGATTGATTTTACTTCCAAACTAAACTTAAGACGCGCACTAATGGTTATTGTCGGTAATATTCTCTTAGGAGCCGGTGTCGGTATATTCAAGCTTTCTATGCTGGGCAATGATCCTTTTGACGGAATGAACATGGCTCTTGCTGATGTGACCAAGATCTCTTATCCGGTATTTCAAATGATGGTAAATCTGGTATTTTTGATAATCCAGTTTTTTGTAAAGCCCGAACTCATAGGATTCGGTACTATAGTCAATTCTATCGGTGTCGGTTATGTGGCAGCATTTGTCTATGATACAGGATTCAAATTTGTCGGAGAACCGGAACAATTCTGGTTTAGGATCGTTATCCTCATGGTTGGTATGATAATCGCATCTCTTGGATTATCTTTATATCAAAAAGCCGACCTGGGTGTAGCTCCTTATGATTCCTTTGCACTTGCAATGGATGATAAGATTAAAAAATTACCTTATATGATATGCAGGATAATCACTGATTCAACATGCGCTCTCATCTGCTTTTTGGCAGGTGGAATAGTCGGTATCGGAACTTTGGTCACAGCTTTCGGATTCGGTCCTTTTATCAGTTTCTTTAATAAAACAGTCAGTGATCCGATCCTTTCAAGAGAAAAATCATAAAATATTTATCATGGATTAAAGCAAAAAAGCAGTTAAAATACACCTATTTCCTAATAGTGTGAAATCTTTTAGCTGCTTTTTTCCTGTATACTCTTTTTAAATGCCTCATTTATCATAAAGTCTACTTATCCGGTAACAGGTATATTAATACATATATCCTCCGTTATGATCCGCAACAACTATTACAGGAAAATTTTCTACCTTTATCCTACGTATTGCTTCAGCTCCCAAATCTTCATAACATATTATTTCAGATTCAGTTATTCGTTTTGAAAGTAGAGCTCCCGCCCCTCCAACTGCCGCAAAATACACGGCTCCGTTTCTTTTTATAGCTTCAAGTACTTCCGGAGAACGTTTACCTTTACCTACCATTCCACGAAGACCCATATCAAGAAGAGTCGGTGTGTATTTATCCATTCTTCCTGCAGTGGTAGGTCCCGCCGAACCTATAGGTCTGCCTTCTCTTTCGGGCGAAGGACCCATATAATAAATGGTTTCTCCTTTTATATTGATCGGAAGTTCTTTTTTTTCTTCTATAAGTTCCATAAGTCTTTTATGAGCAGCATCTCTTGCCACATACATTTCACCGTTTAAATATACATATTCACCGGCTTTAAGACTTTTTGCAGTTTCCGCATCCAGCGGTAAATTTATTATTTTATCCGACATATCATCCTCAGATCGTTTTCTTTATATGTCTGTTTACATGACAACATATATTTACTGCTACCGGAAGTCCCGCTATATGAGTAGGATAAGTATTGATATTTACAGCGAGCGCTGTAATCTTTCCTCCGAGACCTCCCGGTCCTATTCCTGATCCGTTAATCTCAAGAAGCATCTCTTTTTCTAAATCAGCAGCCCATGCAACATCTGAACAAATGCCTACTTCTCTTGTAAGAGCTTCTTTTGCCATAAGAGCGGCCTTTTCAAATGTTCCGCCTACTCCTACTCCCACAACCATTGGTGGACAGGCATTGGGACCTGCATCTTTAACAGCGGTAATTATTGAATCCCTTATACCGTCGAGTCCTTCTGCGGGCTTTCTCATGAATACCCTTGACATATTTTCACTTCCAAAACCTTTAGGAGCAACACGAATGTTTACCTTGTCTCCGGGAATTATATTGATATGCAAAACTGCAGGTGTATTGTCTTTTGTATTTACTCTTTCGATAGGATCCGAAACAACGGATTTACGAAGATATCCTTCTGTATATCCTCTTCTTACTCCTTCATTTACAGCTTCGGTCAAATCCCCACCTGTCAGATGAACATCCTGTCCTATATCCAGAAAAACAACAGCCATTCCGGTATCCTGACATATAGGGATCATATCAGATTTTGCAATTTCAAGGTTTTCCATAAGCTGTCCCAAAATCTTCTTTCCGTTTTCGGACTCTTCATTTTCGGAGGCCTTTTTCATTGCATTCTTCATATCATCTGAAAGATCATAATTTACTTCTATGCACATATCCTTTATTGCTTCAGTGATAAGTGCAACATCAATTTCTCTCATAATTAAATGATCCTTTGAGTTACATTATTTCTTTAAAATATTTTTTACACCATCGGGAATGTCGGGTAACTGAATTTTTCTGATATCCACCTTTGACAGATCCACATTCTTAATGGATTCACCTATTTTTTTCGCTATTTCTTTAGGTATTCCCGCGTTATCTGTCAATATATTTATTACTTCATCTTCATCCTTACCTATAAGCTGATTTTTAATCTTTTCTGCTTTTTCAAGAGCAACCTTAACATCTTCTTTTGATATTGCCATTACTATATCTCCTTTCAGAAATGTCTTTTTAAGAAAATAACTCAATAATATATGTCTTTTTATCTTTAAAGACACAATATAGGTCGTTTTTAATTAATCTCTAATATTTCTTTTATTTTTGAATTTAATCTTCATTTGAATCTTCTTCGGCAGCATCAAGCAGTCTTTCAAGACTGTCATCATTGTCGGAAGAGATATGTTCATCTGAATTTAAACTCTCTTCATTGGAATCTGAAACCTCTTTTTCCTCATTGACAGAACCGGATTCTTCCGAAGATCCATCTTCCAATTCCTCTGTTTCATTTTCCACATTTTCTATATTTCTTACCTTCGCAATCGAAGCAACCTTTTCATTATCATTAAGGTTTATAAGTTTAACTCCTGAAGTAATACGCGATAACAAAGCAGTATCGGCTATTCTTATTCTGATGATAATTCCTTCTGTGTTGATAAGCATCATTTCATCATCAATATTAACGGCCTTAACACCTACAAGGTTTCCTGTTTTTTCTGTTATCTTGTAACACTTAACTCCCTTTACACCTCTGAAATGAAGAGGGAATTCTTCTATTTTGGTACATTTTCCAAGTCCCTTTTCAGAGACGATCATAACGCTCTCTCCCTGGGAAGAAAGCTGCATAGCTATTACTTCATCTCCGTCAGCAAGATTCATACCTCTTACACCGTATGAAACTCTTCCAGTTTGACGGGCATCCGTTATCTTGAAACGTGCACACATTCCGAACTTTGTAAACAAAAGTGCTTCGTCTTCATCCGTAGCTTTCTTAACATCTATAAGAATATCATTTTCACGAAGAGCAATTGCAGCAAGTCCGTTCTTTCTTATATTTGCATACTCTGAAAGCCTGGTCCTCTTAACAGTTCCGGATCTTGTAGCCATGAAAAGATAGTCATTATCTGTAAATTCTTTTAATGTGATCATGGATGTTATCTTTTCATCAGGTTGAAGAGGAAGCAGATTAACAATAGCTGTTCCTCTTGATATTCTTGATGCTTCGGGAATCTCATAGGCCTTTAGTCTGTATGCTCTACCGAGAGTTGTAAAGAAAAGGATGGTATGATGAGATGTTGTCATCTTCATCTCAACGATGTAATCATCATCGATCGTATCCATTCCCTTAATACCTTTACCGCCTCTGTGCTGAGACTTAAAGTTATCAACATTCATACGCTTGATATAACCAAGCTTTGTAAATGTTATAACAGTATTTGTAACCGGTATAAGATCCTCCATTGATATATCATAATCATCAAATCCAATAACGGTTCTTCTGTCATCTCCGTATTTTTCGGATATTACCAGGATTTCTTCTTTTATAACTCCAAGAAGAAGCTTCTCATCTCCTAAAATTGCTGTTAATCTTTCTATTGTCTTTTTAAGTTCAGCATATTCATCTTCAAGCTTCTTTCTTTCCAAACCTGTTAAAGCACGGAGTCTCATTTCCACGATGGCTCTGGCCTGGGCTTCTGAAAGACTGAAAGCCTCCATCAGTCTGGTTCTTGCTTCTTCAACATTAGCTGAACTTCTTATTATATTTATAACTTCATCAATATGATCAAGAGCGATCAAATAACCTTCAACAAGATGTGCTCTTTCTTTCGCTTTGTTAAGATCATATTTTGTACGCCTTGTAATTACATCCTTTTGATGCTCAAGATAGTAAAAGAGCATCTGCTTAAGTGAAAGGATCTTAGGTTGATTATTAACAAGGGCCAGCATTATAACACCAAAAGTATCATGAAGCTGGGTATGCTTATATAGCTGATTGAGCATTACCGAAGGATTAACATCTTTTCGAAGTTCTATAACTATACGCATTCCTTCTCTTGAAGATTCATCCCTTAAATCGGTAATTCCGTCTAACTTCTTATCCCTTACAAGATCTGCTATATTTTCGATAAGTCTTGCCTTATTTACCATATAAGGAAGTTCGGTAACAACAATCCTGTTTTTACCGTTATTCATGGGCTCTATTTCAGAAACGGCTCTTACTCTTATCTTGCCTCTTCCTGTTCTGTAAGCCTCTTCAATTCCTCTTCTTCCGAGGATTACTCCTCCTGTGGGAAAATCAGGTCCTTTTACTATCTCCAGTAATTCTTCTATTTCTGTTTCTCTGTCTTCTTCAATCTGATTATCTATCATCTTAACGACTGCAGCTATTACTTCACGCAGATTATGCGGAGGAATATTTGTAGCCATACCGACAGCAATACCTGTTGTACCGTTTACAAGAAGATTGGGAAAACGAGCCGGCATAACCACCGGTTCTTTCTCTGTCTCATCATAGTTTGGAATAAAATCAACAGTATCTTTTCCAAGATCTTCAACTAAAGCTGTAGATATCTTGGACATACGGGCCTCGGTATAACGCATGGCTGCTGCGCCATCTCCGTCAACCGAACCAAAATTACCATGTCCGTCTACAAGAATATATCTCGTAGACCATTCCTGAGCCATGTTAACTAAAGCTCCGTAAATTGAACTGTCTCCGTGAGGATGATACTTACCCATTGTATCACCGACAATACGGGCACTTTTACGATGTGGCTTGTCAGGCCCATTGTTCATCTCACTCATTGAAAATAAGATACGTCTTTGAACCGGTTTAAGTCCGTCCCTTACATCAGGAAGTGCTCTTGACGCTATAACGCTCATTGCGTAATCTATATAGGATGTTTCCATCGTCTTTTTTAGATCTACATCCATTATATTGTCAAAAATTGTATCGTCCATTTTATCTCCTATATGTCAAGGTTGGTTACATTCTTTGCATTTTCTTCTATAAACTCTCTTCGCGGTTCAACCTTATCTCCCATGAGAGTTGAAAAAACAAGATCTATTTCGGACATTTCCGAATCATCCATCTTTACACGCTTAAGTACACGCTTTTCCGGATCCATTGTTGTCTCCCAAAGCTGTTCTGCGTCCATCTCTCCAAGTCCTTTATATCTTTGGATCTTGTTATTTCCATCCCTTCCCAATTCATCAAGAATTCTGTCTCTTTCATCATCACTGTATGCATACCATACTTTTTTGTTTCTTTCTATTTTGAAAAGCGGAGGCATTGCAAGATAAACATATCCCTGGCGGATAAGTTCAGGCATAAATCTGTACAAAAACGTAAGCATGAGAGTAGCTATATGTGCTCCGTCAACATCGGCATCTGTCATGATGATTATCTTATGATAACGAAGTTTACTTATATCAAAATCTTCATGAATTCCGGTACCAAAAGCAGTTATCATTGCTTTTATCTCGGCATTACCGTAAATCCTGTCTTCTCTTGCTTTTTCAACGTTTAATATCTTTCCTCTCAAAGGAAGGATTGCCTGGGTAGCTCTGCTTCTTGCTGTCTTGGCACTTCCTCCCGCGGAATCTCCCTCGACTATGAAAATCTCACAATTTTCCGGATTTTTATCGGAACAATCCGCAAGTTTTCCGGGAAGTGAAGTACCTTCAAGAGCACTTTTTCTTCTTGTAAGATCTCTTGCTTTACGGGCTGCTTCTCTTGCCCTTTGTGCAAGAACTGATTTCTCACATATCGCTTTAGCTGTCTGTGGATGCTGCTCCAAAAAGTATGTAAGCTGTTCACTTACTATGTTATCAACAGCTCCTCTTGCTTCACTGTTTCCAAGCTTTTGTTTGGTCTGCCCTTCAAACTGAGGCTCACCAATCTTTATTGAGATAATGGCCGTAAGTCCTTCTCTTATATCATCACCGGTAAGAGCAGGTTCATTGTCCTTTAAGATCTTATTATCACGTGCATAATTATTAAATGTCTTTGTTATGGCTGATCTGAATCCCGCAACATGAGTTCCTCCCTCGGGAGTTATGATATTATTTACAAAACTGTATGAAGAATCATTAAAGGAATCATTATGCTGCATTGCAACCTCAACATAAACATTATCCTTTTCTCCTTCACAGTATATTATCTCAGGATAAAGAGCTTCTTTACCTGTGTTAAGATAGGTAACAAACTCTTTTATTCCTCCCTCATAGTGGAAAACTCTTTCATTAACGGGAAAATCTCTGTGATCCCTGAGTGTTATTTTTAAATTTTTGGTTAAGAAAGCTGTCTCCCTGAGGCGAACCTTAAGTGTTTCAAAATCAAAGACAGTTGTTTCAAAGATTTTATCATCCGGGAAAAACGTAACCTTTGTACCGGTTTTTTCCGGGTCACAGGTTCCTACCTCCTTAAGAGGATACATTGTCTTTCCACGTTCGTAACGCTGTTTGTATACTTTACCTTCTCTGCTTATTTCTACTTCAAGCCATTCTGAAAGAGCATTAACTACAGAAGCTCCTACTCCGTGAAGTCCACCGGAAACCTTATATCCTCCGCCTCCGAATTTACCTCCTGCATGAAGAACGGTAAATACAACCTCAACAGCCGGAAGTCCGGCTTTGTGATTTATACCTGTGGGTATACCTCTTCCGTTATCTGTTACGGTAATGGAATTATCAGGGTTAATAGAAACAATGATATGACTGCAGAATCCTGCAAGGGCTTCATCAACAGCATTATCAACAATCTCATAAACAAGGTGATGTAATCCTCTTTCGGAAGTACTTCCGATGTACATTCCGGGACGTTTACGAACTGCTTCAAGTCCTTCAAGAATTTGAATCTGATCTGCTCCATACTCTGATTCGCTGTCCAGTTCAAAATTCAACTTTTCGTCACTCATATACTCTCCTTTTAATTCAGTCTGCCGTATAATTTCCTTCAGTTACTTTTCCGGATACAACTTCAAATACTTTGTTGATTGGAAATCTGTTTCTTACAAAATCATCCATACCCGTACAAGTAATTATAGTTTGTATATCTCTTAGTCCATCTAAAAGATAATTTTGTCTTTTACTGTCAAGTTCTGACATAACATCATCCAGAAGAAGGATGGGTTTTTCTCCTATTGTCCTTTCCATCATCTCTATTTCCGATAATTTTAAAGACAATGCACATGTCCTTTGTTGTCCTTGAGAACCAAATTTCCGAATATCAATGTCTTTTATACTAAAAAAGACATCATCTCTATGTGGTCCACAGGAAGTCTGTGCAAATTTTAGATCTCTTTCTCTGTTACTAATAAGCTCATCAGCGAAGAACATATCTTCAACATCAGGCTCATAAGCCATCCCGAGATCTTCCTTTCCACCGGATATCTTCGAATGCATTTCATTAACTACCAAAGATATCTCTTCTATAAATTTCCTTCTTGAAGCTATTATTTTTTTACCGTACTCAATAAGCTGCTCATCCCAAATCGGAAGTGTTTCTTTAAGCTTTGGATTAAAAATAATATCTTTAAGAAGCTTATTTCTTTGAGTTAATATTTTATTATAATTTACAAGATTATAAAGGTAGATCTTATCAAGCTGACATAATTCACTGTCAATAAATCTTCTTCTTTCGGAAGGACCGTTTTTTATTATATTAAGATCTTCCGGTGAGAAAAATATTATTGATAAAATACCGAAAAGATCTGTAGCTTTTTTTATCGGTACTCTGTCTATTGCAATACCTTTTTTGCCCTTTTTCTTTAGATGAATATCTATTTGATAATCCCTGTCACTTCTCTTTATCTTTGTTCTGATATGTGCTTCATCTGCATCAAAATTTATGATATCCCTTTCCCTGCTGCCTTTATGTGATTTACTTGTACCCGATAAATATGCAGCTTCAAGAATATTGGTCTTTCCCTGGGCATTATCTCCGTAGATAATATTGCATCCTTTATCAAAAACTATGGAAAGATCTTTATAATTTCGATAATCTTTGAGATCTATACTCTCTATTATCATTTTACTACCTGTACTGTAGTTCCGTCATATTCTACAGTATCTCCGTCATATAGTTTTCTGCCGCGTCTTAATTCTTCTTCACCGTTTACTTTAACACGACCTTCGGAAATCTCTATTTTTGCTTCAACTCCGGAACTTACAAGTCCGGCTTTCTTAAGAAGTTGACCAAGCTTTATAAATTCCTCGTCATCTCTTATATTAACCTGCATAAAAATCACCCTACATTAACATTTACGGGAAGTATCATATAAACATAACTGTTGTTTTCATTTTTTATAAAGCAAGGAGATTTCGAATTTACAAAATAAACATATATCTCCTCATCATCAACAACTCTTAGAGCATCCATGATAAATTTGGGATTAAATCCTATAACAAGATCCTTTCCCTCCTTTACGATCTCAATATCTTCATCCATATTACCTATAATAGAACTCATCTTCATGTTGATAACATTATCTTTAATATCCATGATTATAGGTTTTTTCTCACCTTCTTTGATAAGAAGAGTAGAACGGTCTATACTGCTGTGAAGTTCTTTATTGCTTATCTTAATCCTTGTTTCATAATTAGCGGATATCATCTGATCAACTTCAAAGAAATCACCTTCAAAAAGACGTGAAACCATCTTTGTATTTTCAAACTCAAACAGGATATGATTCTTTGAAAGATAAATATCAACAATATCGTCAATAGAACCGTTTATGATCTTAGAGATTTCATTAAGGGCTTTCTTGGGTACTATTACCTTCTTTTCGTCATAACTTTCCTTAAGTTCAATCTCTCTTACAGCAATTCTGTGACCATCAAGAGCTACAACTCTGAGTTTATTTCCTCTTACATGGAAAAGCTCTCCGCACATAACTTTATTATTATCATTGTCAGCTGTTGAAAAAATGGTTTGTCTTATTATTTCTCTTAACGAAAATTGAGATATTATAACTTTATCGTTTCTTTCTATTCTTGGAAGATAAGAAAATTCTTCTCCTGATCTTCCCAGGATATCAAGTTTAACTTTTCCGCATTTAATAGATGCTTTAAAGTTTGAATCTATATCAATAGTAACATCTCCACTGGGAAGTTTTCTTACAAGATCCGTAAATACTCCTGCATCAAGTGCAACTATACCGGGATTTTCTATTCTTCCGTTTATAACTGTTTCAATTCCTATCTCCATATCATTTGCTATAAGTCTTATGGAACCTGATGAAGCATCTATTAATATACATTCTAATATACTCATAGGAGATTTACTTGGTACAGCTTTTGAAACTATATTAACTCCTTTAGATAACTCCTCCTGTGGACAAACGATCTTCATTGATATCCTGTCTCCTTTCATATCCCTTTTCGTAAATAAATA
>JAILKW010000134.1 GCA_024693455.1 Lachnospiraceae bacterium | reverse complement strand
TCCAAGCGAAGCATTGGCTTTCATGTAATATCTGTAGCGGTCTTTACTTATATTTTCGCTTGTATAATGTGAAACAAACGACCTTACCATATTTCCTTTTTCGTCAAAGACTACAACCCTGTAAGCATCGTCTTTGTTACTTCTCGAATAGATCCTGTAAAGAGTCTTTTTGTTCACACCGGTTAGCTTTACAAATGACCAAAGTTTGTTTTTGCGAAGCTTGATCTGTCTTGAGGTGTCTTCCAAAATCGTCGGTGCATCCTTATAATATTCAGGTATTGTATATACAGGAATGGAAATTTTGACCTTTTTCCCTCTGTATTTAAATACAGCCTGCATATTTTTCTTTGAGCTTTTTATCGTGGTCTTAACAGGGCAGCCCTCTATATATGAAGCTTTCTTGCGATAAGTCCATTTAGCCGTTCTGCCTCCCTTAAAATGGATCGCCAAAACAGTTCCTTTAAGCCTGTATTCCAGATCAAGATTTTTAATAAACTTTTTCATCGCAGGCTTATGCACAACTGAAATATGATCAACGTTTTCCATTTTTCTGGCCCGTATTGTATATGCACCGGACTGATAGCTGTTCAACCTTACTCTGACATAATAGGTTTTCCCGGATTTCATATCGACAGCAGCCTGTCTGCTCACTCTTGTGATACCGTCCGAATCTGTTGCTTCCTTTTTAACAGAAGCTTCACAGATCAGGTTTTCATTTTCATCAAAAACGGATAACCTGGGATAATATGATGTTTCCGAAGAGACGTCAAAGAAATACTTACCGGATTTCGAAGGAGTAAATACATAAAAATCCTTTTCATGATACTTTCCTATCTTTCCCCTGTGCAGCTTATCCTCCTCCAAAATTTCTCCGTTTGTATCCAAGGCCCTTGATACCGTGATCTCATCCAGCACCGACTCGTCATTGGTAAAATCATATTCTCTGACTGCTTTTATATAATACTTTTCATTTGCATTCAGTTTGTAACTGATCTTAAAAAGCATTCCTTCACATCCGGGGATATACATTGAAGAAGCTTCTTTTAGAAATTTACCGTCTATTGTGCAAAGCGACATTTCACTCACGCATTTACTCAGACAATAAAACTGATATTGTCTGCTTTCGGTCGGAGTAAATATATAACCGTCAATGAGCTTGGACGGCGTGATCGGATCAAGAAAGGTTGTGTTTTCGGATAACGAAGGCAGTTTCTTTGCACTGAGCATATATTTGGCAACCTTATTTGCCGCAACACCTATCTTGTATGTTCCCTTTTCATAGTAACGAATGTCAGAGACACAATAATAATTGGTCTTATTGATCTTCATCGGCGAAACCGAATCAATGATATCAAATACTTCTCCGTTTTGATCCGCCGGAAGAAGGCTTATACTTTTTGCCGTACTGTAAGCACAGACTCTGTATAACCCGCTTTCGGAAACCACAAAGTCTGTATACGCAGTCTTTCCTCCCTCCGTAAGAAACAGAGTGTGCATCAGACCATCTGTAAGAGTCTCATTGCCTTGCGTAGCCACTTCGCCTTTAACATTTGTGTCTTCTGTTTTAACCGTATCATTTGAAACGGTTGCCTTATCCGCCGCAACAACAGATCCGCTGCCGTTCGCCGTAAAAGCCCCATATCCTATATCACTTATAAAACTGCAGCCGAAAATGATCACAGCCATATATACACACATTATTTTTTTTCTGTTTATACCACTCATATCTACTCCTTTTAATCCCCGGTTATATCTCAGCTAAAGCTGACGCAAATCCTGCGCCAAATCTTTCGAGCGAGACTTGAACTTAAAACCCTACTTCCACTGTTTTATTAAGAGAAAAAGAATATAAAACAGCTCCGCCTACAGGAAGCTTCAGTGCTCTTCCCAATGCATCTGCGTACAAACGCATCTGTTTTTTATATTTGTTTATAAGCTCTTCTTCGGTTTTTATCCTGTCTGTTTTATAATCAACAATATAGATCTTATTATCTTCTATAAAATAAGCGTCTATTATTCCCTGCACTATTACCATGGGATCTTCTTTTGAAAATACTGAAGGGTCATTCGCTATATCATAAAAAAATTCCTCAGGCGCACCACCCATTACAAATGCCTGCTCCCGTTTAAGATTTCCATCCATATATGCCTTTTGCATTCTTGAATACAGATTACTTTTAAAGAAAACCGACAGCGCTGATTTTGACAGGAGAACAGACTGTTCTTCGGGCAAAAGTCCCATTTCGGACTGTCTTTTTATTTCTCCGTCAATTTTGGCGGCAGCATTTTCAAGACCGAAATCAAAGCATTCCAAAAATCTGTGCATAGCCGTACCTCTAAGAGCTCCGGATGTATTGTTTTCCTTCCTTCCCATAAATTTGGGAACATATGGGAGTTCCTCCTTCTCTTCTTCAAAAAGCTGTTTGGCCGGAATATCATCCTCTGCAGAATTATTTTCCATAGCTGCATGCTTAATTACAGAAACAGAATACTTGCTCTTCCATGGATAGCCTGTATTTTTATTATATACAAAGCTTGTTTTACTTAATATCTCATCGGAAATATCATTATCAATATCCCCGGTAGTCAAAAGCTTTATCAGATCGCTTCTGTTTTTGCGTTTTGCCTCAAATACAACCTCTCCCGTCATAATAAGAGGCACAGATACTTTTTTCATAAAAGCTTTTCTTTTCGCTCTTAAAAATACCGGTATCAAATAATCTCCGTATGAATTTGCAGCGAGTCTTTTTATAAGAGGAAGTGTTCCATCTCCCGGTACATCCGCTTCTGTTTTTTTATCAATATCCGCATCCTTATAAGACGCTGTCATTATAAGTTTTTCTTTTGCACGCGTCATTGCAACGTATAAAACCCGCATCTCCTCGCCCATGATCTCGTTCCGTAAAAGATAACCTATAACATTCCTGTAAAAAGGTTTGTATTTAACCGATCTTTGAGGGTCATAATGCAATAGTCCCATTCCGTACTTGGGATGAAATATATTTTCGGACATTTTTTTAACGATCACATCACCCATTCCGCATATGAAGACAACAGGGTACTCAAGACCTTTGCTCTTATGTATTGTCATAATACTGATGCATTCGTCAGCCCCCTGTGTCCCGCTTATCCCTGTATCGATTTCGTACTTTCTTAGTTTTTCTATATATCTTATAAAATGATATATTCCCTGATAACTGGTTTTGGAATAAGACGAAGCCATATCGGATAATACTTCAAGATTGGCTTTTCTCTCTGCGCCACCGCGCAGGGCACTTACATAGGATACATACCCCGTCATATCGTAAATGTACTCAAGCAGTTCATCTATCGGAGTTGTTTTTGATCTTTCCCTAAAATCCTCCAATAAAGCAATAAATCTTTCTCTTTTTTCCCTTAGCTTTTCCGAAACATCTGACATATCACCGTCCATGAAAACTTCGGCAAATTCCTTTTCCTTATCAATGTTCCTTATCATAAGGAGTTCGTCCTTATTAAATCCAAAAAAGGGTGCGTTAAGTACGGCACATAAAGCTATGTCATCATATGGATTACTTATTACGGAAAGAAGGGCCAATATAACTTCCACTTCAGGACTGTTGAAATATCCGCTTCTTGACGGAAGCTCTGCCAAAATCCCCATTCCCGAAAGCACTTTCGCTATTTTCTCACCGACCTTATTCGCGTTCCTGTGAAGTATTACCATATCGGATAATCTAAACCCGTCTTCTGCCCGTAGCCTTCTTATCCTTTGGCCTATAGTCCTGGCTTCCAGTTCGATCGCGTCAATTTTTTCATCATCAAGAGCCGGATCGTCATTCGGTATCAGATAAAGTTCACTTTCCATTCCCTCTTTTTCCGGATAGTCAGCTCCGCACGAAAGCGCAGCCTTATCGTCATAGTCCACAAGACCTATCTTTTTATCCATGAAAAGAGAAAATGTCTCATTTGTTATGTCAAGAATATCCCGGCGACTTCTGAAATTTAAAGAAAGATCGATCCTTCGCTGATCACCTTCGCCTTCACTGTAGCTTTCGTATTTTCCCGTGAATATGTCCGGCCTTGCCTGTCTGAAACCGTATATACTTTGCTTAACGTCTCCAACCATAAAATAATTGGAGCGCGTATCGCAAACGGCAGAAAGGATGAGTTCCTGCAGATAATTGGAATCCTGATATTCATCCACCATAACCTCATGATAAAATCTGCGCAGCGACCTTGCCACTTCTGTCGGTTCTTTTGTTTCTTTGTCAATTAAGATATCAAGGGCGTAATGCTCAAGATCGGAAAAATCCATTATCTTCTTTTGAAGTTTATTTGCCAGAAATTCTCTGCCATATCTTTTTGTCAGTCTTATTATCTCGAATAACTGCCCCCTTATGATCTTAATTTCCGCTAATATATCTGAAGTTGATTTTTGAAAAAGCTCCGAAAGATCCTCAATACTCTTTTTTATGCTTTCTCTTTTGTCTTTCATTAAGGATCTTATATCCGAATCGTCAAAATCGGCTTTTTTTGAAGACAACCTCGGAAAACCGAATCCCATAAACCTCCCTACAAGATCCCCGTAATCCTTTGCTTCCGATAGAAAAGAAAGCTGAACTCTATCCGCGCCAAAGGTCGATATATAAGGATGTTCCTTTTCGCCCGAACACTCTTTCAGTTCTTCTATCATGGATTTTTCCATCTCTATGGCTTCATTTATGATCAGCCCTGCCTGATAAAACAATTCTTTAACCGCAGGAAGCTCGCTTACCTCTTCCTCACTCTCTACCTGATAAGGGATGAGCAGCGTATCCAGATATTTTTCAGGATAGGGATGTGACATTGCATTCTGATGAAGGGTAAAGATCAAACTTACAAGTTTGGAATCCTTTTCCCTGTTTCTGTATGCAAGGCTTAGTTCTCTAAAGGCCTCTTCACCTTTTTCATACTCATCTTCAAGCATTTCATCCATGGTTGTCTCGGCCAAAAGCCGGAGTTCACCTTCATCTCCCATTCTGATCTCCGGCGTGAGACCTATAGAATAATAGTAGCTACCCACCAAAGCAGATGCAAAACTGTCAATAGTGGAAATAGGTGCTCCGAAGGCAAGCGTCATTTGTCTCGATAACCTAAGGTTATCCGGATCTTTTGCGGATTTTTGAGCCAAAGACTCATATATTCTTTCCTTCATCTCCCTGGCTGCCGCCCGTGTAAAAGTAACCACCAAAATCCTGTCTATATCCACGGGATTTTCTTCATCGGTAACCATTTTTATGATTCTTTCCACAAGAACCGCTGTTTTTCCGCTTCCGGCCGCAGCCGAAACCAAAACCGAACAATTTCTTGCATCTATTACCTTTTGCTGGTCACTTGTCCAAGTTCTTTCCATCCTAATCCTCTTGTAATCAAAATCTAAGACTGTCCGTTTTCTGTTTCATTATCTTTGGATATTATTTTGCTGATACGTTTAATAACCTCATCATCATCAAGCTTTTCAATTTTTTTGTATGAATACCCGTCTATTTTTTCATCAAACCCGCAGATACTGTGATAACTGCAATACTTGCATCCGCTGTTTCCCGAATCATCTTTATATGGATTAACATCAAAAACACCCGAAGATATTTTTTCTCCTATCTCCTTTTCCGTAAAAGCTACGTATGAAATAAGGTCCTCTATATTGTCTTTCGTAAGAACTTTACTGGTCTTTGAAGCCTCTCCGGATTTTGTGATCGCATACGGAATGACCGGAGATGAATAGTTTGTGTTTTTTTGAGCTGCGACATCTATATCACGATCAAAAAGCTGCGGAATATCTCCTTCTCCGTTAATCCGGCCTTTTACCTTTAATGCCTTAAATATCTCTCCTTCGATCTTATCATCCGGAGCGGATATATCCGCGTCAATATACGGATCGTGGATATGATAGTAAAAAAATCCGGCCGGAACGGTGTCTTTGTTTTCGTGTTTTTCGGAAGCCAGTGCAGCTCCCATATATACAAAAAGCTGTACCGACAATCCGTAATACACAGAAGAAAGATCTATATCTTTTCCTCCTGATTTGTAATCTATGATCTTAACATAAACGGTATCCTCCGTTTCAAATGTATCAACTCTGTCTATCTTTCCGGAAAGCCATAGATTTTTACCGTTTGACAAACGCATTTTAAGATTATCCGCACCCTCAATCTCTTCAAGCGAAACTTCGAAGTACTTGGGCTCGAACTCTCCCTGTCTTATCTGTTTGGTAAGCGTAAAGATACTGCGCTTCATCGTCTTTTTTATGTTGTCGGCAACATACCTTTCTCTTGCCCTGTCAAAAAGCTCCGCCCTTTCGAATTCCATTATGGAACTTTCTATTCCCTTATCAATAAATCCTTCCAGGGCATCATCGGGAACATTATGCCAGGTATATCCGCTTTCCTTCAAAAGTCTTGAATAATTTTCAAGCGCACTGTGGTAAAGACTCCCCATATCCGCCGCTTCAAAAGTATGCTCCCTTCTTTCATGGAGCCTTAAAAGATATTGCAAATAATAAGCATATGCACAGGATGCGTATGATTCCAGCCTGCTCACACTTATCCTGACAATGCTTCCGTATACCGCATCCATAACCTCTTTTGCAAGCGCCACATCGGTATGCTTAAAGAACACACTTTCAAGCGCCCTGTTAAGTCTTTCCTCTTCCCCATTCTTTCTCATAAGATCGCAAAGGCCAAAAAGCACCGGTTCTTTTTCTTTTTCCAAACTTCCTGCAGCATAATTTCTAAGGTAAGTAAGAAGAAGATCAAATGCTTCCTCTTTTGTTTCGGTCCAAACTCCCGGATCATCATCTTTGATATCGCAGACAGACAGATCAAACATCGCTTTAATGATTCCCACGATATAAGAAGGTCCGACAGCTTCTTTTCCGGAACTTATATTGGAATAAGTTATATAAAGACGCTCGGACGGTTTAGTCAGGATAAGATAAAGATAAAATCTTTGCATAAACGCTCTTTCTCTGTCCGTCGGCGCCAGCTCAAAATCATTGTCCGCAAGGATCAGTCTCTCACTCTGCGACAATATACCTTTGCTTCCGTTGCTTTTTGGAATCGCATGATCACAAGCCCCTATCAGGAACAAAACTTTTATGTCCCAAAGACGACTTCGTTCTATATCTCCGAAAATAACACTGTCACTGGTCATTGGGATCTTCCCGATACTGCTTTCAGACATCCCATTTTTAAACAGATCAACAAAGTCTGAAAACGTACTTTCTTCGTCTCCCAACAGATCATTCATCTGATCCATTAGATCCATCATGAACTCATAAAGTTTCTTTTCAGGGAGCTGATCCCATACATCAAAAGCAATTATAAGCTCATAACAGGCAATTAGCATGTCTTTTGTCGTATGAGAAGCTTTTATCCTGTCATTGAACTTAACGATATTCTCCCTAAAACTGCTTATGGTCTCATTTATATTAATCAGATCAGAAGGCTCGTATCCTCGCGGTGTTCTCGCAAAAACATGGGCGTAGGCATTTCGTCCCCTAAGGCCGCTGCTTCGCAGATAGTTTTCTATAAGGTCTGTTTGCCTCATATCTATTCCGCAAAGACCGCTGCGCAGCATCCTCATTAAACCGTCTCTGTCAAAATCATAGATCACGACATCAAAGGCTCCGTAGATAAACTCTAAAAACGGATCAAAAATAATGTCTGTTTTTTCATCTATAAAAACAGGGATTTTTGTTTTTTCGAAGATGCCGGCTGCAAAATTTCTGTATTCGGAAAGATCCGGGCAAACAACGGCAATATCTTTATAAGAATAACCCCCGGTACGCACAAGTTTATGTATCTCTTCCGCCACAAACCTAAGCTCCCGTCTTGTGTCCGACAGCCTGTATAACTTTACGGACTCATCGGCATTTTTATTGTATTTTTCACTTCTGCTCCTGAAAAGATTCTTTTCCAAATGTGAAAGTGCGCTGCCTCCGGCATGTCTTTTATCATCCCCTCCGAGTCTTATCGCAGGAAGGATCTCAATACTTTCCCGTTTTGCGATCCGATTTAGTGCAGTGATCATTTTTTTGCTCATAGCAAAAAGCTCCTGATCGACGGGAGGTGTAAACAGCGCCATGTCTTCATCACCGGTAACGGTAACTGTCATCTTTTCGGAAAGCTTCATAAGACGCTTGATAAGATTTATCTGAACCGGAGTGAACCCTGTATAGCCGTCAAACACAATATAAGAGTCTTTTACCATTGCGCTTTCATCAACAACATCACAAAGCATATCAAGTATCATTTCGGACGTAATGTATTTATCTTTAATTAGATTTAAAAACTCTTCATAAAGAATCCTAAGATCAGATATCTTTTCGGAAAAATTATGGGGCATTGCAGAAATGTCACACATTTTTTCAAGATCATCCGGGCCGATCCTATACTGTTCAAACTCACTTATTAATGATTTAACATGATCAAGATATCCTCTTTTTTTCATATTGCGCCCGAGAACCTTAAGGTCATCCATATGTAAAAAAGCTGCCTTTTTCAAAAGCAGCATCTTACCCGTATCCCCAAGAACGCTTCGCGTATCACTTCCAAGCTCATCGAAAACTCTGTATGCCAGTCGTTCAAAGCTTAGAACTTCAACATTAAGAATGCATTTTTCTTCAGAAATAGAAACCAGCCGGCGCTGTGTCACCATCGTGAACTGCTCCGGCACTATAATAAGAAAGCTGCGCTCCGGTTCTTTCTTCGCCAAAGCCAGCATTCTTTCAAAAACATATGTTGATTTTCCGCTTCCTGAAGGTCCGATTACATACTCAAGACTCATCCTTACTCTTCCTTTAACATTTCTTCCATAGTATGCCATCCAAGAACCGCACACTTAACCCTGGCAGGCATATGAGAAACATCCTCAAGCACTCCTGCCTCTTCCAACTCCTCTTTTTCCTCTTCTGTTATCGATCCTTTTATCATACGAAGAAAGATATCTGAAAGTCTCATAGCATCTTCCTTCTTCTTCCCGATTATAAGATCGAGCATCATATCTGCAGATGCCTGTGATATCGCACATCCGTCTCCGGTATATGCACCGTCAATAATAACGTCATCTTCAACTTTAAGAGAAAGAATTATATCATCCCCGCATGAAGGATTTACGCCTTCCAAAGAGAAATTTGCATCAGGCAGTTCATGCTTATGTACGGGATGCAGATTGTGATCTGTAAGTATTTCATTGTAAAAAGTATTGTTAGCCATAACCACTCCAATTTTTTATTTTTATTGTATCATATAAGCACAAATTAAGTAAAATCTTTTACAACGATCAAAGATAGATTTTTACTGTAAATTATTGACTTGTTAGAATACTTTTTTACTGATATAATGAAATATACATCGAACTGTTTGGAGCAACAATTATTAATCATAATAATGTTTCAAATTTCAATTGGGTTTATTTTTATATTTTTTAGGGGGAAAAATAATGCTAGCAACTCTTATTCCGCTTTTCGACAGTGAAATGTCTGTAAAAGCATATACGATCTTTGCTCAGAGAGATAATTACTTTCTGGATCCTATTCATGCCGGCACCTCACGCCTTGACAATGCTGTACGCATTGAGGGGCTTGACATTATGGAAAACATGGGAATCCACACTCTCTCCGATGACAAAGAACTCTTTCTTCCCATAATGAATGTTTCGATATTTGTTGATTTTGATACAGTCATCGAAGCACCTCATGACAAGATCGTCATACTTATGGACGAGACTGTTCCGCCGGAAGAAAATTATATCAACCGTATTCTTGAGCTTCGAAAAATGGGTTATCATTTTGCGATTCAGAATATACCGCTCAATAGATTCGGCGATTACCAACCTATCCTTGCAGCTATGGATTTTGTGCTTTTGGATCACACTACCATTGATATCAAAAAAGCAAAAGCCATGTTTGACAAGATTTACCCCAATCTTCAAATAATCGCTGTCAATGTCAATACTCAGGAAGAATATTCCGAGCTTAAAGACATAGGTGGTTTCAACCTGTATGAAGGCGGATTTTTCAGACTTCCCGTTCATGACAAGGATAAAGAGATCGCTCCTTTAAAAGCAACCTATGTTGAATTGCTCCGGGTTGTAAATCAGCCTGATTTTGATCTTACTGATGCAGCAAAAGTAATCGGACATGATACAGCGCTTGTTCTTTCACTCCTTGAAATGGTAAATCACATGACCGTCAATTCCGATATATCTTCTGTACGTCATGCTGCTGCCATGCTTGGTCAGACTGAACTTAAAAAATGGATAAACACCGCTGTTACCAAAGAATTATGTGCAGATAAGCCCAGTGAGATAACAAGACTTTCTCTTATCCGTGCAAAATTTGCCGAGAATCTTGCTCCTTATTTCGACCTTAAGATAAAGCAGGATGAGCTTTTCCTTATGGGACTGTTTTCCGTACTTAATATCATCCTGGACAAACCGATGGAAGAAGCAATTAAAAGCGTTTCGGTTTCTCCCGCGATCGCAGATGCATTGACAGAGCGCTCAGGTGATTATGCGAAGGTTCTCGACTTTATCGAAGAATACGAAAATGCTTCATGGTCAGAGATCTCACGTATACTTGTTCTTTCTGAAATCGATATGGACGATGTATATAAAGCTTATCTTGATTCACTCAGCTGGTATCGTGATCTTGTTTCAATCTAAAATAAAAACCGGCTTCATGAATCCGGCGAACAGGTACAGTGATTTATATTAATATGTTAATAAAACAAAGCCCCAATGCCTTAGGCATTGGGGTTTTCATTCTAAATCTTTTTCTTTTAATATCCCATCTTGCTTCTGATAGATGCAAGACAATCAAGAAAAGCCTTGATATCTTCACGTGTGTTATAAAACGCAAGACTTGCTCTTGTTGTAGAAAGAGATCCGAGATGCTTATGAAGGGGCTGCGTACAATGGTGTCCGGCTCTGACCGCAATATTATTGTCATTAAAAATAGCCGCCACATCATGAGGATGTACTCCGTCAATCGTAAAGGTTACAATACCATGGTGATCTAACGGATCCTTACTTCCCAAAACATTGATATGAGGGATATCACTTATCCCCTCCATAAGAAAGCAGGTAAGCTCCTCCTCTCTCTTTTCAATCCTGTCAAATCCTATCCTTCTTATAAATCTGACAGCTTCCGCAAGACCGACTGCACCTCCGACGTTAACCGTTCCGGCTTCAAATTTATGCGGAACCGGTGCAAATGTAGCTCCATCCCTGGTGACATATTCGATCATCTCACCACCGTACAAAAACGGCGGCATCTTTTCAAGCAGCTCCATCTTTGCGTACAAAACACCGATACCCATTGGAGCAAACATCTTATGTCCGGAAAACGCAAGGAAGTCAACATCGAGTTCACGTACGTTTACGGGAATATGAGGTACGGACTGAGCTCCGTCACATACAATAAGTGCTCCGTTTTCATGGGCTATCTTTGACATTGAAGCAATATCGTTAAGTCTTCCGAAAACATTGGAAATCTGGGTAATACATACCAAAGCCGTCTTATCGGAAATGATATTTGAAAGCATTTCGGGGCTTATTTCACCTTCTTTATCACATTCAAGATATGTAAGTGTAGCTCCTTTTGTCTTTGCCACCTGTTGCCACGGAAGCATATTGGAATGATGTTCAGCGATAGAAACTATTATCTCGTCCCCTTCGTTTATAAAATTCATACCATAGGAATATGCCACAAGGTTCAGGGATTCTGTTGCATTACGAGTGAAAACTATCTCATTTTCATCCCCTGCTCCTATGAAGTCCGAGACCGTACTTCTGGCTTCTTCATATGCATTCGTAGCATCAATAGACAACTCATACAAGCCTCTCATGGGATTGGCATTATTTTGTTTGTAATACTCAGCCTCCGCTTCAACTACGCATGGTGGCTTTTGAGAAGTGGCCGCATTGTCCAGATATACAATATTACGGCTTTCTAAAATCGGAAACTGATCTCTGTATTTCTTGTCCTGATCGGTCATAGCTCTCTTTCCTTCCTGTCAGCCGCTTTCTCATCAAGTATCTCTTCTATCTTATCGCGAAACTCAGGTACCGGAATACTTTGTGAAACCGCCGTTATTCTGGCTCTGGCCATAAGCTCGTATATATTGTCAAGTTCCATTCCTCTGGATGTCATATAAAAGAGCATATCTGAAGGTAGTTTACCTATAGTAGCGCCATGGCTTCCCTCAACATCCTCTTCCGCACATAAAATAACCGGAATAGTCTGATTGATAACTCCTTCATTCATAAGAATAACATCTTCTATTTCACTTCCTACAGCGCCTGCACAGCCTTTCTTAAAATCAATTGTTCCTCTGAAAACCTTTTTGGCACTGTCTCTAAGCACTCCCGCAACTCCAATTTCAGACTCTGTCTTTTTGCCAAGGTGGTCGGCGATATAATTTACATCCAAATATCCGCCACCGTCAACCAGATATGCCAGTTTGGTATCAAGTCTTGATCTCTTACCTTCTAGTGCACTTGATGCTCCGAGGAATACCTTCCCGGAACCAATCACTATCTGTATAAGCGAAAAATTAGCTTTATCAGCGCACTCTCCACCTATATCATCGAGTATAGTATAATCACCCTCACAATGAACAAGCTGTATAAGATTAAGTTTTGCATTTTGACCAAGTTTATATCTTACAGAAACCGCTCCAAGTCCGCTGGCACCTTCTTCTGTTTCCAAATCCATAACCACAGTAAGGCTTGAATCATCAACCAGTTCAAACTCCGCCTGATAGGCTTCCGAGCAACTGTCGTTAAACATCAATTTAATTGATACCGGAGAATCCGCTGCTCCCGATTTGGTCTTTTTAAAAAGGTGTACCGGAGCATTGGAGCATTTCATAAGCTTATTGAAATCGTCTCCCATTCCGCTTTTGATATCTCCGGCAGAAAATTCCGGGATCTCTTTAACTTCCACAGCCAAAGGTAATTCTGTCTCTGATGAAATACCTGCAGGCACTTCAACGTTTGACAAAAAATAATCATTAAGCGACAGCCATCTCCAGGTTGGTGAAGGTACCTTATTTATCTTAATATCCTTTATTTCTCTCATAAATACTCCTTTAACCAATGCTGCCTTTCATTTCCAGACGAATCAGGTTATTCATCTCAACCGCATATTCAAGAGGCAATTCCTTTCCTACATTATCAGCAAATCCACTGACAATCAGTGCCTTGGCATCTTCCTCGCTCATACCCCTGCTCATAAGATAGAAAACAACCTCATCAGAGATCCTGCCTATCTTTGCCTCATGTCCGATATCCGCATCAGCACATCTTATATCCATTGCGGGAACTGTGTCTGATCTTGAAATATCATCCAGCATAAGGGACTCACACGATACGGCGGATTTGGTTCCTTTTGCATTAGGTGCAACAACAACCGCAGATCTAAAGGTAGATATTCCACCGCCCTTTGAGATAGATCTGGTATTTATGTATGAAGAAGTATTTTCAGCAGCATGTACAACCTTTGCTCCCGTATCGAGATTCTGACCGGCTCCGGCAAAAGTAACTCCCGAAAATTCACACCTCGCACCTTTACCGTTAAGTATACTCATAGGATAAAGATATGATACATGAGATCCGAAAGAACCGGAAACCCATTCAACCTTTCCACCCTCTTCAACTTTGGCTCTCTTGGTATTAAGGTTATACATATTCTTTGACCAATTCTCAATGGTCGAATAACGAAGTGTGGCATTCTTTCCGACAAAAAGTTCAACACAGCCGGCATGCAGATTGGCCACATTATATTTAGGCGCCGAGCAACCTTCTATGAAATGAAGATATGCTCCCTCATCCACTATAATAAGTGTATGTTCAAACTGACCGGCACCTGCAGCGTTAAGTCTGAAATATGACTGAAGCGGTATCTCTACATTTACTCCCTTCGGTACATACACAAAAGATCCGCCTGACCAAACAGCCCCGTGAAGCGCTGCGAATTTATGATCGGTAGGCGGCACGAGCTTCATGAAATGCTTTTCTATCATTTCAGCGTACTCACCGTGCATTGCGCTCTCTAAGTCTGTATAGATAACGCCCTGCGCCGCAACTTCGTCTTTTACATTATGATAAACCAGTTCGGAATCATACTGAGCCCCGACTCCTGCCAAAGACTCTCGTTCTGCCTGTGGTATACCGAGCCTTTCAAAGGTATCTTTTATATCTTCCGGGACATCTTCCCAGTCAGTCTGCATACGATTGGTATTCGGCCTTACATATGTAATAATATGATCCATGTCGAGGCCTTCAATAGAAGGACCCCAATCAACCATTTCGGTTTTGTTATAAACATCAAGCGAATGTAATCTAAAATCTCTCATCCATTCGGGATCATTTTTTTCCTCGGAAATCTGTAAAACTATTTCTTCGGTAAGACCCTCATCCACTTTCATGGAATCTTCATCCGAATACCTGAAATCATACAGGCTGCGGTCAATATCCTCTACCTGTGTTTTTTCCTTCATTTTATTGCTCCTCGCTAATATACTTTGCAAAACCATTTTCATTAATGGTCTCAACAAGGCTTCCGTCACCGCTGTCTACTATTTTTCCGTCGGCAAGAATATGTGTCTTATCTACCTTAAGAGACTCAAGTATCCTTGTCGAATGAGTGATAATAAGGAGAGCACCTCCTACACTCTTTTTATATTCACGGATCCCCTCGCTGACTATACGTACAGCATCAACATCAAGTCCCGAATCCGTCTCATCAAGTATCGCAAGTTCCGGACGAAGCATAAGCAGCTGAAGTATCTCAGCCTTCTTTTTTTCTCCTCCTGAGAACCCAACATTCAAATCTCTTGCCGCATAAGACTCATCCATCTGAAGTACCTTCATAGTCTTAGCAAGCTCTTTGTTGAAATCCCATACTCTTATATGTTTTCCTGTCTTATTTTCAAGTGAAGATCTGATAAAATTGGAAAGTGTGATTCCGGGAACTTCGATAGGATTCTGAAAAGATAAAAACAAACCCTTCTTTGCTATTTTATCTGTAGATTCTCCCGTAATATCTTCCCCTTTAAAGGTGATACTGCCACTTGTTATCTCATATCTGGGATCACCCATTATTGTACTTCCGAGGGTGGATTTCCCGGCTCCGTTAGGACCCATGATGACATGTGTCTCTCCCTCACCAACGGAAAGATTAAGGCCTTTAAGAATTTCTTTATCTTCTACTTTGGCCGAAAGGTCTTTAATTGATAATATCTCTTTAGTCATATTTCCCTCCAAACAAAACAACGGATTCCAAAAACGGAATCCATTGTCTTCGTTACTTTGCTATTTCTGTCACGCGGGATTCCCGAATGACATTAACCTTAATCTGTCCGGGGTACTGAAGCTCATCCTCGATACGCTTAGCAATATCTCTCCCCAGAAGAACCATATCCGCATCAGATACTTTCTCAGGAACTACCATGACACGAACCTCTCTACCTGCCTGAATGGCAAATGACTTATCAACTCCCGAAAAGTCGTTTGTAATATCTTCTAACTGTTGAATTCTATTTGTATATGTGTCCATCGTCTCTCTGCGTGCTCCCGGACGTGCAGCACTGATAGTATCAGCTGCCTGTACAAGACATGCAATAAGAGATTCCGGTTCACAATCTCCATGATGTGAAGCAACCGCATTGACAACAACGGGTCCTTCTTTGTATTTCTTACAAAGCTCAACTCCGAGCTGAACATGAGTACCTTCCTGCTCATGATCAACTGCCTTACCGATATCATGCAATAAACCGGCACGCTTTGCAACTCTGACATCCTCTCCTACCTCTGCAGCCAAAAGTCCGCAAAGAGTAGCAACTTCGATTGAATGCTTAAGTGCATTCTGACCATAACTTGTACGATATTTCATACGGCCAAGAAGCTTGATAAGTTCAGGATGAATACCATGTACACCAACCTCGAGTGTAGCAGCTTCTCCTTCTTCTCTAATGGTTGTCTCTACTTCCATACGAGCCTTCTCAACCATTTCTTCGATACGAGCCGGATGAATTCTTCCGTCTATGATCAACTTTTCCAATGCAATTCTTGCAATTTCACGACGAACGGGATCAAATGCAGATAAAACAACCGCTTCCGGTGTATCATCTATTATAAGTTCCACACCTGTCATGGTCTCAAGGGTACGAATATTCCTTCCTTCACGACCAATGATACGTCCCTTCATCTCATCACTCGGCAACTGAACAACAGAAATCGTAGACTCTGCAACATGATCTGCAGCACATTTCTGAATCGCTGTAACAACAATGTCCTTTGCCTTTTTGTTCGCCTCATCTTTTGCCTGTGCAATAGATTCTTTCACAAGCTTAGCGGCGTCAATCTTTACATCTTCTTCAACAGTCTTTAGTAGATATTCTTTCGCTTGTTCGGAGGTCAAACCTGAGATTCGTTCTAGTTCCTGCAGCCTTTGCTCATTTAGCTTAGCGATCTCTGCCCTATCCTTAGCGATCTGCTCCTCACGTGAATTTAATCCGGCTTCCTTCTTCTCCACAGCATCCAGTTTCTTATCAAGATTTTCTTCTTTTTGCTGGATACGGTTCTCGCTCTTGGAAACTTCTGCTCTGCGCTCACGGATTTCTTTGTCGATCTCATTCTTCGCACGAATGGATTCCTCCTTGGCTTCGAGCATAACTTCACGCTTCTTGGTCTCTGCAGTCTTAACAGCCTCATCTATTATAGATCTGGCTTGTTCTTCTGCACTTCCGACCTTTGCGGCCGATACCTTTTCATGATATGCGGTCGTAGCGAATACGCTGGCTGGGACAGCTATTGCTAATGTAACAATTATAGCAATAATTACTGCCACAGGAGCACCTCCTTTATTCAGTTTTGCGGGTTGTCAGCCCACACATCTACAACGCTACAATTTTACACTTTATAGTGCTGTATGTCAAGGTAAATATAGTCTCGCAGCCATAGACTTCCCGGTTTGAAATCGTAAAAACAAAGGCCTCTAAAAATCATTTGATGAAGCGGGGATTTAACTAAGTCAGCTCTTACTCCCGGGCCCGGCTAAAAATTATCCCCCAAAGCAGAAACAACATCGGATGTTTTATAACCTCTGCTCACCAAAAAGCGGTAAACGGAGTTGCGTTCCTTGGGAGATGCTGTTTTGGGATCGTAATTTTTCTTTTCAAGAAGGCCGATTATCTGATCTTTTTCGGAGGCTGTATATTCCTCATCTATTACAACATCCGCAAGTTCCGATGAGACGCCTTTTGACATCAGATCTCTTTTAATACGAAAACGGCTTTTTTTGTCCTGATGAAACGCGACATAGTTCCTTGCCAGTCTTTCATCATCAACATAATGAAAACCCTCGGCATAAGAAACCGCCTCTTCGGCTACATTTCCGGGATAACCTCCCTCTGACAGTTTATGCAGAAGATTCTCCCTTGTTCTGTCCTGTTTTTCCAGCAAATGCAATACTCTCTTTTTCGCTCTGGGGAGAAGGATCTCTTCCAATATCCTGTCATATTCCTCTTTCGGAAGATCATCACCTTCAAAAAGCCCCAGGGAATGAACCTCCGAACTGTATAAAACGATGTCTTCCCCATCTTCGAAATGTATTACGGATCGCTTTGATCTTCCCGTAAGCTTCCTGATCTCAAGGATAAGCATGATTATTCCTCTTCATCATCCTTTTTATCGGTGTGTTCGGAAGGAAGCGGGGCTTCTACAGGCTCGCCTCCGGGAACAAGTCCGTAATGCTCACGGATCATCATATCAATATGATCCCTTATCTCCGGATGATCCGCAAGGAACTGCTTGGCATTCTCCCTGCCCTGTCCTATCTTATCTCCTTCGTATGCATACCATGCACCGGATTTGTTAATGATATCAAGCCCTGCAGCTATATCCAGAATATCTCCCTCTTTGGAAATACCCTTACCGAACATGATGTCAAACTCTGCCTCACGGAAGGGAGGAGCTATCTTATTCTTAACAACCTTGATCCTGGTTCTGTTTCCGATAACCTCACCCTGCTGCTTAATAGCCTCTATACGACGTACATCCAATCTGATGGATGAATAAAACTTAAGTGCTCTTCCGCCTGTAGTAGTCTCGGGATTACCAAACATAACTCCTACTTTTTCACGAAGCTGATTAATAAAGATGACTATACAATTGCTCTTGCTGATAGCTGCCGTAAGCTTACGAAGTGCCTGAGACATAAGACTTGCCTGAAGTCCGACTTGAGAATCTCCCATGTCACCCTCTATCTCTGCCTTAGGTACAAGAGCCGCTACAGAGTCAACTATAACGATATCGACAGCACCCGATCGAACCATGGTCTCGGTAATCTCGAGAGCCTGTTCTCCATTATCGGGCTGTGAAATATATAAATTATCGATGTCCACTCCTATATTTCTGGCATATACGGGATCAAGTGCATGCTCGGCGTCAATAAAACCGGCTATGCCTCCCTGCTTCTGTACCTCTGCCACGCAGTGAAGAGCAACTGTGGTCTTACCTGAAGATTCAGGTCCGTATATCTCAATAACTCTTCCCTTGGGAATACCACCCTGTCCCAATGCTATATCAAGACTTATGGAACCTGTCGGATATGTTTCAACCGCCATATGACTCGAATTATCTCCGAGCTTCATAACCGATCCTCTTCCATACTGTTTCTCAATCTGTGCTATTGCCGCATCAAGTGCGCGTAACTTATCATCCTGTGCCATATTTTAACTCCTATCCCGAACAGTTGTTCGTTAAATTAGATTCATCTTATACCAAAACAAATGTTTTGTCAACACAAAACCTTATCTAAAAATCCTGCCCTGCAAAACAAACTCTTAATTGGGATTTCTCCCATCTTCACGTCCCGCTACAAAGACAAGGCGCACTATTATAGTCCGGTTTGCAGACTCAGTATGCATCCTTGCGGAGCGTACCTTGGACAAATTTCCTGCCTCCGCCTACGCTTTACTTATAGGCATGGCATCTCGTCTATAATATACATTGTAAAAAAGGGAATTATATAAAGAAAATAAGAAAAACAATACTCTAAGATAATACAATAAAGCTAAAAAACTTGCAATAAAAATAAATCGAACGTCCACCGGATATTCTGCATCCTCACGTAGCATAATCTTTGATAAGGGGTCGAAATATCCCATGACAAGATTAACGCCCCGCCCAAACCACGTGTCAAGACTCGCTCGCGAGTCTTGCGCGCCGGATTCGGGTCTGCTTCAGCAGACAAATTCCTGTCCGAATCCGTGCGCATCCTCGCGGAGCGTTTAACTCAGTCGGAGCTTGTACCCCCGACTGAGTATAGTTTGTCATAACCCCCACCTACGCTAACGCTTAGAGGTGAGGGATTTCTCCGACTGAGTTAAAAGTAACCATACACTGATACTGATGCCATATATTTACCATGCGGTCGAGTTTATCTTCTTTTGACTCTACGGTAAAATGTGAAAGAAGTTCGCTCCAATACTTGCAAAGCCTGAATAGTTACCCTAAATCACATAATATCTCCCTACGTAGAAGAGCCGTAGGAAGATATATGTATTATGTTAAGTTTCGCCTCAAAAAATACAAGGACCATGCCATGGCATAACCCTTGTCTGATGTTTACTTAACTGTTATCTTTACTTTCTTTGCACTTCCGTTTAAACCATAAACCCAGATAAAGCATGTTCCGCTATTTTTAGCTGTTACCTTGCCCTTCTTATTTACGGTTGCTATGTTTTTGTCTGAAGAAGCAAATCTGAATTCGGACTCGATAAGATCAAGTTCTTTTCTGTCATCATATAATACTGATGTTGCCTTGATCTTAAACTTCTTT
>JAILKW010000101.1 GCA_024693455.1 Lachnospiraceae bacterium | reverse complement strand
TACGGAAGAAAAATACCGCAGACGTGTTCAAAAAGTCTGCGATATCAATGATAAACACTGTGTTAAGGTTAATTAACGACATCATATATGCGTATATCTATTCCGTCCGGGGTTCCTTCAACTTCGGAACGGAAGCGTTGTTGTGACAGATATTCGCCAAGGACAGGTGAGTCCGTCATAAAGCTTGGAAAGGCTTTAAGGCATCCGCCTTCGTTGGCGCCGGAAGAAACAAATCCGTTGTTTTCCACAAAAAGCATGCATTTGTTTCCGGCAGAATCTTCACCTTTAAACATGTATTTTGCGCACAGATGACGACATTTTGCAGGATTTTCAACCTGAACATCGCATGCTCCGGGAAGAGTTTCACCCGTAAAAAGGTCTGATCTTACCGTGGCTTTAAAGGGAATGAATGTAACAGCGCCGAAGGCACATTCCATATTTGAAATTTCGGCGGGATCTGCGTAAACTTTAAATGTCATAATTAATTTATCACTCATAGTATTTCTCCTGATCAAAGATTTATACAGGTATTTTATCATACTTTAGAAATAAAATACTAATTTTGGTCTTGACAATCGGTTATAAAAGGTATATAGTACCGAATTGTGAAAGCAATGGCGCTGCACTATCAATGAGGATAGAGCAGCCTTTTTTTGTTTTCGATAACATAGTAGTTTGCACAAAGGCGTGTATGTTTTAGGACATACACGCCTTTTGTCGTTACCCGAAGATGCACGGCAAATGCGTGATCCGGGAGCTGAATAGCTACTTTGTGCATAAAAACACACACGATAAGGAAGGAGAGTATTATGGGTGAGGAAATTATGCAATTGATCGACGGAAAAATATTTGGCGTATGGTTTTTGATAGGAGCTGTACTTGTATTTTGGATGCAGGCCGGATTTGCAATGTGTGAGGCCGGATTTACAAGAGCTAAGAATGCAGGTAATATCATTATGAAAAACCTGATGGATTTTTGTATCGGAACAGTTATGTGGTTTATCTGCGGAGCGTCGCTGATGATGGGAGAAAACGTTCTTGGCGGTTTTGCAGGAGGATTTAGCTTTGATGTTTTCGGTTCATACGGAGATTTCAACTATTCTTCATTTGTATTTAACCTTGTTTTCTGTGCTACCACAGCAACCATCGTTTCGGGAGCTATGGCAGAAAGAACAAAGTTCTCAAGCTATTGTATTTATTCAGCAGTAATATCTGCGATCATCTACCCCATTGAGGCACATTGGACATGGGGAGGCGGATTCCTTGTACAGAACGGTTTCCATGATTATGCAGGTTCTAACTGTATTCATATGGTTGGTGGTATCTGTGCCCTGGTTGGTGCATGGATGCTTGGACCTCGTATCGGTAAGTTTGAAAAAGATGAAAACGGAAAGGTAGTTAAGGTAAATGCCTTCCCCGGACATAACCTTATTATCGCAGCCCTCGGTGTATTTATCCTCTGGATGGGTTGGTACGGATTCAATGGAGCTGCAGCAACGGATGTGGGAACCCTTGGTTCCATCTTCCTTACAACCACAGTTGCACCCGCTGTTGCGACGGTAGTATGTATGATCTTTACCTGGATAAAATACGGAAAACCCGATGTTTCAATGTGTCTTAACGCATCACTTGCAGGACTTGTTGCTATTACAGCAGGCTGTGATGTTACGGATTGCGCAGGGGCAGCGATAATCGGAGCTGTATCGGGACTTTTGGTAGTATTCGGGGTTTGGTTCAACGACAGAGTAACACATGTTGACGATCCTGTCGGTGCGGTTGCGGTTCATCTTGTAAACGGTGTTTGGGGTACTTTGGCTGTAGGACTTTTTGCAACACAGACAGCTCCCGGATTTGCACTCGCGGGCATAGGTGAAGGACTTTTCTACGGCGGTGGAGTAAAGCAGCTTGGAATCCAGTTCTTCGGAATGGGAGTTACTGCACTTTGGACACTTGTTACAATACTTATAGTATTCTTCCTTATTAAAAAGACCATTGGACTTCGTGTTAGCGAGGAAGAGGAGATCGAAGGTCTTGATGTTATGGAGCACGGACTTACCTCAGCTTATGCAGGTTTCTCTATCGTAGATATGACAGAGGCAGCAATGGTGGCAAACGAGAATACAAACCTTGGTATAAATGAGTACAACAAGGCCTCTGAGGCAATGATAAATGCTGCGGTTCCTGTAGAGAACGCTTCGGAACCTGCGAAGGGAACATCGCTTTATACAGGAATGAACAAGATCGTTATTATTACAAAGCTTTCAAGATATGATAAGATCAAACGAGCTCTTAACGATATCGGAATCATGGGTATTACAGTAACGCAGGTTACCGGCTGCGGTATCCAAAAAGGAGCCGGAACCAAGTATCGTGGAGTTGAGATGGACGTTACTTTGCTTCCGAAGATCAAGCTGGAGATCGTGGTAAGTAAGATCCCCGTGGACAAAGTTATTGAGGCAGCAAAGAAAACACTCTATACCGGTAAGATCGGAGACGGTAAGATCTTTGTATATCCTGTCAGCAGGGTTGTAAAGATAAGGACCGGAGAAGAGGATTTTGATGCATTACAGGATGTAGAATAAAAAGGAGGGCCGGATTTTTCCGGCTCTTTTTTTGGTTGACAAATTTGGGAATCAGGGGGTAAAATTGAGAATGCTTTTCAAATTTTGATTCGTACGGAGGAGACAATGAATTCCAAGACAAAATATAAAACAAAACAAAGGGACGTTTTGCTTAATTTTTTGGAAAATGCAAAGGGCAGTCATGTTACGGCAGGTGATGTATGTGAATATTGTAAAAAGCAGGGCTCTTCAATAGGTCAGGCTACGGTTTACAGACAGCTGGAAGCGATGGTTGATGAAGGCATTGTCAATAAATATATAATAGACGGAAATACTCCCGCCTGTTTTGAATATGTGGGAGAGGAGGTTCATTCCGATGGCGAGATGTGCTTTCACTGCAAATGTGAAAAATGCGGAAAGCTTATTCATATGCACTGCGATGAACTTGTTATGATAAGACAGCATTTACTGGAGCATCATGATTTTCTTATAAATCCCATGCGCACTGTTTTTTACGGATTGTGCGATGAATGCAGGGAGGTGTAGATTTGTCACTTATAAAAGCTGAAAATCTTTCCGCAGGTTACGATTCCGATACTATAATAGAAGGAATTAATTTTACCGTAAACGAGGGAGATTATCTTTATATCGTCGGGGAAAACGGATCCGGGAAAACTACTCTTATGAAGACAATTCTCGGACTTTTGCCCCCTCTGTCAGGAGAAATTGTTTTCGGTGACGGACTTAATTCCAAAGAGATCGGATATCTTCCGCAGCACACTCCGGTTCAAAAGGATTTTCCGGCTTCGGTTTGGGAAATCGTACTTTCGGGATGTCAGAGCAGATGTGGGATCAGACCGTTTTACAATAAGAAAGAAAAGGCCATAGCCAATGAAAATATCAGAAAAATGGGAATGACGGATCTAAAAAACCGTTGCTACAGGGAGCTTTCCGGAGGACAACAGCAAAGGGTACTTTTAGCGAGAGCTCTTTGTGCAACAGGAAAACTCATTCTTTTGGATGAGCCGGTGGCAGGACTTGATCCCATGGTAACTTTGGATATGTATCGTCTGATATCGGACTTAAATAAGAGTGGGATAACGGTAATAATGATATCCCATGATGTTGCGGCTGCGGCAAAATACGCTTCCCATATTCTTCATATAGGAGATATGGTTTTCTTTGGGACCAATGAAGAGTACAGACAGAGTAAAATAGGAAAATACTTCCTGATGCAGGGAGAAATGCTTGGGGAGATCTCAAATGACGGAAAAAAGGAGGCAAAATAAATGGATAAGCTGATGATGTATTTTGAATATCCTTTTGTTCGTTATGCCCTTATTGTAGGAGTATTGATATCTCTTTGTTCGTCACTTTTAGGTGTTACACTTGTCCTAAAAAGATTTTCGTTCATAGGAGACGGATTGTCACATGTGGCGTTCGGAGCAATTGCGATAGCGAGTGTTACAGGTGTTTCAAACGAGATGATAGTAGTGCTGCCCGTTACGGTGATAAGTGCGGTTTTACTCCTTAACAGCAGCGGAAAGGCAAAGATAAGGGGAGATGCGGCCATAGCGATGATATCTGTAGGTGCATTGGCCTTCGGTTATCTTCTTATGAACGTTTTTTCCGCATCTTCAAATCTGTCCGGAGATGTTTGTACGACTCTTTTCGGATCAACATCCATTCTGACTTTAAATCCTACGGATGTTTGGATGTGTATAGTACTTTCTGTTATAGTTATTGCGATATTTATCGTGTTTTACAATAAAATATTCGCGGTTACTTTTGATGAGAATTTTGCGAAAGCAGTTGGTACTAAATCGGACTTGTACAACCTTATGATAGCTATAATAATAGCAGTGATCATTGTTCTTGCAATGAACCTTGTAGGTTCGCTGCTTATTTCCGCACTGGTTATTTTTCCGGCTCTTTCTGCAATGAGGTTATTTAAGAGCTTTAAAAGTGTTACGGTTTTTTCCGCGATATTTTCCGTAAGCTGTGCCCTTGTGGGTATGGTGGTATCCATACTGGGAGGTACACCGGTAGGTTCAACAATAGTTGCGGTTGATGTTTTTGCATTTGCTGTTTGTTATCTTGTCGGACGTATTACCGGACGGGGTAACTGATCAGTGCCATGACCATCGGATCAGGACTTTAGATAGGAGATCATCACATGTCGTTTGTCCATTTGCATACTCATACCCAATACAGCCTTTTGGACGGCTCAAATAAGATAAAAGATTATGTTGCCAAGGTAAAAGACATGGGTATGACGGCCGCTGCGATCACCGATCACGGCGTTATGTACGGAGTTATTGACTTTTATAAAGAATGTGAAAAGGCCGGTATAAATCCGGTCCTCGGATGTGAGGTATATGTGGCTCCGGGAAGTCGTTTTGACAGGGAGAATGTGAAAGGTGATGACAGATATTATCACCTTATTTTGCTTGCCGAAAATGATATTGGATATTCCAACCTTATAAAAATCGTTTCAATCGGATTTATAGACGGGTTTTATTACAAACCCAGGGTGGATTTTGAAACTTTACAGAAGTATCACGAAGGGATAATCTGCCTTTCTGCCTGTCTTGCCGGAGAGGTTGCCAAAAACCTTGCAAGGGGGCTGTATGAAGAGGCAAAAAGCACGGCTTTAAGATACAGGGATTGTTTCGGTGAAAATAATTATTTCCTTGAGATGCAGGATCACGGTATCAGTGTTCAGAAGAATGTTAATCAGGGCATAATGAGGCTGTCCAAGGAGACCGGGATTCCTATGGTGGTGACAAATGACTGCCATTATACCGATGCGGAGGATGCTGATGCTCATGACATTTTGCTTTGTATTCAGACCGGAAAACATGTTTCCGATACCGACAGACTTCGTTATGAAGGAGGTCAGTATTACGTTAAAAGTGAAGAGGAAATGACGGCTATTTTCCCTTATGCAAGAGAGGCCATGGAAAATACGCAAAAGATTGCCGACAGATGTCATGTTACTCTTGATAAGAGCAGAAAACTCCCTGTGTTTAAAGTGCCCGAAGGTTATGATTCGGAAGGATATTTGAATAAGCTTTGTATGGATGGTTTTGAAAAAAGATATCCCGATAAGCCTGCGGAACTTTTGGAGAGACTGGAGTTTGAGCTTTCTGTAATCAAAAACATGGGATTTGTGGATTACTTCCTTATAGTTTGGGATTTTATAAATTACGCAAAAACCAACGGGATACCGGTGGGACCGGGAAGAGGGTCCGCAGCGGGAAGTATTGTTTCGTATACTCTCGGAATAACAAACATAGATCCTATTAAGTATCAGCTTCTTTTTGAGCGTTTTCTTAATCCGGAAAGAGTATCCATGCCGGATATTGACGTTGATTTCTGCTATAACAGGCGAAATGAAGTTATAGATTACGTGATAGAAAGATATGGCGTGGACTGCGTTACACAGATAGTAACCTTCGGTACAATGGCGGCCAAAAATGCTATAAAAGATGTTGCGAGAGTTTTGGATCTGCCGTATCAGTTTGCGGATCAGATCGCAAAAATGATACCACAGGAACTTAATATTACAATAAAAGATGCTCTTCTTAAAAATCCCGAGCTTCGGGAACAGTATGAAAGTGATGATGTTGTAAGATCACTTATCGATACGGCGATAAAGCTTGAAGGCCTGCCGAGACATACATCCATGCATGCGGCTGGAGTTGTTATAGCCCAGCGTCCCATGGACGAATATGTTCCGCTTGCGAGAGCGTCAGACGGAACTCTTGTTACACAGTTTACCATGGTTACTATCGAAGAACTTGGCCTGCTAAAGATGGACTTTTTGGGCCTTAGAACCCTTACGGTAATCTCTGATGCGGTGAAGGCAATAAAGTCCGATCTTGGAGTCGATCTGGATATAGACTCAATTCCTTTTGACGATCCTAAGGTATACGAGCTTATAAGCAGCGGAAGAACAGAGGGCATTTTTCAGTTGGAGTCCTCGGGAATGAGAGGCTTTATGAAGGAGCTTCGTCCCGAATCCATAGAAGATGTAATAGCCGGGATTTCTCTTTACAGACCCGGACCTATGGATTTTATCCCTGCCTACATAAAGGGTAAGAATGACAGCTCCAATATTGTCTATGATTGTCCTCAGCTTGAACCGATCCTGGCTCCCACATACGGATGTATCGTATACCAGGAGCAGGTAATGCAGATAGTCCGTGATCTGGCAGGATTTTCGCTTGGACGAAGCGATCTTATGCGAAGGGCAATGTCGAAAAAAAAGATCGACGTTATGAATAAAGAAAGGCAGGCTTTTGTATACGGGGACAAAGAGGCAGGAGTTCCCGGATGTATTGCCAACGGAATAGATGAGGCGGTTGCAAATAAGATATATGATGAAATGATAGATTTTGCAAAATATGCCTTTAACAAGTCTCATGCAGCCTGCTATGCAGTTGTTGCTTATCAGACTGCGTATTTAAAATGCTATTATCCCGTTCAGTTTTTTGCTGCTCTTCTTACCTCGATAATGGACAATTCAGCCAAGGTAAGTGAATATATAGGCGTTTTAAGGAGTATGAACATAAGTCTGCTTCCACCGGACATAAACAGAGGAAAAGGCGAGTTTGCAAGTGACGGAGGAGCTATAAGATACGGAATGAATGCGATTCGTTCCGTGGGTCGACCTACTTCAAGTGCCATAGTTGCAGAGCGTGAGAAAAACGGTGAATTTAAGTCCATTTTTGATTTTATTGAAAGAATGGGAGGAAAGGAACTAAATAAGCGGGCAATAGAAAATCTGATAAAGGCCGGTGCTTTGGATTGTCTTCCCGGAAACCGGTGTCAAAAGATCAATGAGTATCCGGCTATCTGTGACAGGGTTCAATCGGACCGGAAAAACAATATGGAAGGCCAGATGAGTCTGTTTGATCTGATGGGACAGGAAGAAAAGGAAAAACATTTATATGAGCTTCATCCCAAGGAGGAATTTCCGAAAGAAGTTATACTTGCAAATGAAAAGGAAGTTTTGGGTATATATATCAGCGGACATCCTCTCGAAGATTACCGAAAAATGCTTGAAAAACGCACTAATGCAAAATCCGTTGAATTTTTGCTTCCGGAAGATAAGGATGTACATGAGGCCCCTGTAGGAAACGGGAAAAATGTTATTATAGGCGGTCTTTTGGCTGATAAGACGGTAAGAGCTACCAGAAACGGACTTATGATGGCTTATCTGACCATCGAAGATCTGTACGGTACTGTAGAGATACTTGTTTTTCCGAAAACTTATGATAAATATCGTCAGTATTTTACCGAAGACAGAAAACTTATGATCTACGGAAGGTCTTCTGTGGAAGAAGACAGGGATGCAAAGATAATAGCTGACAGGATAGTTCCTTTTGAAGCCATTCCCGGAGAAGTTTGGGTGGCATTTGAGACGATGGAGGATTATAAGAAGCATGAAAATGAGCTGATGTCTATTGTCGCCACGGAGCCCGGAGAGGATATACCTGTAGTTTTCTTAAGAGACAGGAGGCAATATAATAAGCTTTCGTCAAAGACTTTTTCAGCAGATGACTTTATGCTTTCGAAACTGAAAGATGCCTTTGGTGAGAAAAACGTAAGCGTCGTAAAATAATCTTGAATATCCCTAAAAAAAGGAGTACAATTCTAAAGAATATGTAGTTTTGTATGACTATCAGTTTTAGGAGGAGATAGCATGGCTAAGGAGATTAATACTATTGGGGTCCTTACCAGCGGAGGCGATGCCCCTGGAATGAACGCGGCTATAAGGGCAGTAGTCCGTCAGGCAATTGTAAAGGGCAAGAAAGCAAAGGGCATTAAGAGAGGATATGCAGGTCTGTTAAGTGAAGAGATCATCGATATGGACACGCACAGTGTCTCTGATATTATTTCAAGAGGTGGTACTATTCTTCAGACCGCAAGATGTTTGGAATTTAAAGAAGAAGAGTACCAGCTTCAGGGCGCTGAGATATGTAAAAAGCACGGTATAGACGGTTTGGTGGTTATCGGCGGAGACGGTTCCTTCCAGGGAGCGCAGAAGCTTGCCAATAACGGTGTAAATACCATCGGAGTTCCCGGAACGATCGACCTTGATATAGCATGTACCGAGTACACTATCGGATTCGATACAGCGGTTAATACTGCTATGGATGCCATAGATAAGGTAAGAGATACTTCCACATCTCATGAGAGATGTTCAATTATCGAAGTTATGGGTCGTGGTGCGGGTTATATTGCACTTTGGTGCGGTATTGCCAACGGAGCGGAGGATGTACTTCTTCCCGAGAGATACGATTATGATGAGCAAAAGCTCGTTAATCATATAATCGACGGCCGTAAACGCGGAAAACAGCATCATATTATCATTAATGCAGAGGGTATAGGACATTCGGTTTCAATGGCAAAGAGAATAGAGGCTGCCACGGGTATTGAGACAAGGGCTTCCATTCTCGGACATATGCAGCGTGGCGGTAATCCCACAGCCAAAGACAGGGTTTACGCTTCCACCATGGGAGCGCTTGCGGTTGATCTTCTTTGTGAAGGCAAGTCAAACAGAGTCGTGGGTTATCAAAACGGAGAGTTTGTGGATTTTGATATTAACGAGGCTCTTGCGATGCACAAAGGGCTTGATGAATATCAGGTTGATATCTGCGAAGCTCTTGGCAATGCAAATTATTATAAGCTTCATCAGTATTAAGCCGATCAGTCAAAGAACACTCACTTGAAGTGAATCCGTCGAGTAAGACTTGGCGCGGGAATTGCGTCAGCCTTATCTGAGATATAATAATTATCCTCCGCATAATAGCGGAGGATTTTTTTGGGAATTATGATATGGAAAAGATTACGGGAAAAGACAATAAGCGAATAAAAAGAGTGATCGCACTGCGTGATAAGGCAAAACTAAGGCGGAGTGAAGGTGTCTTTATCGCAGAAGGGGAGAGGATGGTCATAGAGACCCCCTCTTTGCTTCTTAAAGAAATATATGTTTCCGAAGCATATATTAAAGAAAATAAAAAGATACCGGGTGATGCTTCAAATGCCGTTATTGTTACCGACCGTATAATGGAGCAGATATCGGATACCAAAACCCCGCAGGGAATACTAGCTGTTGTTAAAATTCCCACCTATGAAAGAGATGATATTCTCGGCAGAGATCATAAGCCACTTGTATTTGTCCTTGAAGATGTAAGGGATCCGGGCAATCTTGGAACAATATTCAGAACCTGCGAAGGCGCAGGAGTTACGGGAATAGTAATGACAAGAGGGTGTGTGGATCTTTTTTCGCCCAAAGTAATAAGGTCTACCATGGGCAGCGTATTCAGGATGCCTTTTGTTTTTACAGATTCCGTTTCGGAAACAGCCTCGTTTTTAAAAGAGAATAACTGCACCTGTTATGCAGCTCATCTTGGAGGAAAGAAGGCCTATGACAGTTTTGATCTTACCGGAGGAACTGCCTTTTTTATGGGAAATGAAGCAAACGGACTTTCCGATGAGGCTGCAAAAGAAGCTGATGAGCTGCTTTTAATTCCCATGCATGGAAGACTTGAGTCTCTTAATGTTGCCATGGCTTCCGGTGTACTGGGATATGAGGCGGAAAGACAGAGGAGAAATGCATGAGGATATGGTTCATAAAATGGAAGGATAATCACCAGATAGAAAGCACTGTTGTAGAGGATTATTCGGAAGATACCAGGACTCATAAAGTCCTCGGTGCTTTGGAAAAGGCGTGTTACAAATTTGATCTGATGACTCCCATATGGCTGGATCCGTGTATTGCGGAATTTAAGAAATATCACAGGACCAGATTTTATCAGGATGCATTTATAGAAGAGATCCCGTTTGATTTCCTTGAAATGAGGGTTTTGGAAGAGGATTGATAATGTATTTGATTTACTCTTAAATTTTTAAAAAAATCACAAATTATTCACAATCTTTAATGATTTTTTTGGAAATATGTGCTATGATGTAAATGTACAAAAAGCCCCTTGGAATGATAAGGTTTTTATGTACGATATCGGACTTTTGGCTTGGCCGGCGCGAGCGAGTCTTGACTTTCATTCAGATCGGCTTTGACATTGATATATCGTATCTGTCAGGATTACTTTTCCGATATCAAAGGAGAATACATGGAACAATTAGAATACGTCAGGGAATTGGCTGGCGAAGGGGTTGATACATGGAACTCGGTCATGTTGCTATACAGTTCGGCGATCAAAGAGATCAGTACCAAGATGGAGATTCTCAGTGACGAGTTTCAGCACACCCATCAGTACAATCCTATAGAATACGTTAAAACCAGGGTTAAAAAGCCCGACAGTATAATCAAAAAACTTAAAAGATACGGGTATGAAGAGAGCATTGAAAATATGGTTGCGTACTGTAATGATATTGCAGGACTTCGTATAGTATGTTCGTTTACATCGGATATATACAGGATGGCCAATATGATAGGTCGTCAGTCTGATATTACGGTAATATCGGTTAAGGATTATATCCGCAATCCCAAAGAATCCGGGTACAAAAGCTATCATATGCTGGTAACTATTCCTATTTTTCTTTCAGATAAAGTGGTTGATACTAAAATAGAGATTCAGATCAGAACGATAGCGATGGATTTTTGGGCATCACTGGAGCATAAGATTTATTACAAATTCGAAGGTAATGCTCCCGAATATATCAGCCGGGATCTTAGAGAATGTTCAGGTATAGTTGCGATGCTTGATGCGAAGATGCTTTCGCTTAATGAAGCTATTATGGCTACAAAGGCTGAGCAGGGCAGTGAAAGCAAAGGATCACCCGAACAGATCAAGATTTTAAAAAGATCAGGTGAAATGGGTATATAATTTACATTTTTTTCGCAGAAGGGTTAACTTGCCGGCGATATCTGCCGATATATACTTAAGAAAGAAGTTATGCATATATCGGACAAGGGATGGAGCCCGTATTTTATCAAGGAGGATATGATTATGGATGCTACAACAAATATTACAGGTACATCTGCAGCGTATACCACCGCTGCGAACGCAGCCAAAAAAGAAGAGGCTGTTGCCACAGAAGAAAAAAAAGAATTAACTACAGCTGAAAAGATCGGTAATCAGCCGGCAGCGGTTTATGAGAAATCGGAAGTTGCTGATGAAAAAACCGATTCGGTCAGACAAAAAGATGATCAAAGAGCTGCATTTATAAAGCAGGCCAAGGCAGATCTCGAAGCCCGTCAGCAACAGCTTACAGAGATTGTCTCCAAGATGATGAATAAGCAGGGGCAGGCTATCGGCATGACGGATGACATGTGGAAGAAGCTTGCGGATGGCGATTTCGAAGTTGATGCAGCTACCAAGGCTCAGGCCGAGGAAGATATTTCCGAGGATGGATATTGGGGAGTCAATAAGACATCAGATCGTATTGTGGATTTTGCCAAAGCACTTGCGGGAGATGATCCTGAGCAGGCAGATAAGATGATCGATGCATTTAAAAAAGGCTATGAAGAAGCCACAAAGACTTGGGGTAAGGATTTACCCGACCTCAGTCAAAACACCTATGATGCTGTTCTTAAGAAGATGGATGAGTGGAAGAACAGTAAAGAAGTCACAGGTATTGAATAATTTGGAATAATTATGTTCCGCTCGAATCGGACCGGAAGGCACCGCCGGAAAGAAGTGAGGGTACATATTATTACGTAAAAGTTGATTGCCGCAGGGCGGGGACAGGACGAATCCCCGCCCTCATTTTTTGCATAAAAATAACCAATTATGGTATTAGTTATGGGATTTGTTAGTCTCACCTATTGAATAATGTACTAAAATATGGTAAATTGGTTTTTGTATACAAAACATAAATGCGTCTTTGACGGGAGATATGATGGAACAAATAAAAGAAAAGGCATTTGCCAAACTGAATCTTGGCCTGGATGTCATTGGGAAACGCGAAGACGGTTACCATCTTGTATCAATGGTTATGCAGCAGATTGAGATTTTTGATGAGATTGCTGTCTACAAAACCGCTGATGAAGATATATCTTTGGAAATTGATTTTGGCGGAGTACATCTTGCCCAGCCTCTTTCATCAGGAGAAGATAATCTGTGTGTGAAGGCAGCCAGATGCATGAACAGAAGGATCGGAAGAAAAGGCGGCTATTTCATTCATCTTTCGAAACGTATTCCGATAGCTGCCGGCATGGCCGGAGGGAGCAGTGATGCTGCTGCAGTTCTTCGGGCGGTAAACAGATTGGAAGGTTCTCCTTTTTCAATGGAGGAGCTTAAGGAGATAGGTGTACAGATCGGAGCTGACATCCCTTATTGTATAGAGGGAGGAACGATGCTTGCGGAAGGCATAGGTGAAAAGCTTACACGGCTTTCTTTCCCGGGTGATTACGAGGTACTAATAGCCAAGCCGCCGGAGGGATGTTCCACGGGCGAGATCTACAGTGGTTATGATCACGAGATCGAACCTTTCAGGCCGGATATAAGGGGATTGGTAGATTCGATAGAGTCCGGGAACAAAGAGGCATTCCTTGCAAAGCTTGGAAATGCGCTTGCACCGGTAGCTAAACGTTTGCTGCCTCAGATAGATGAGATAGAAAAGATTATGAAAAGTGAAGGAGCCAGTGCAGCGATAATGACAGGAAGCGGTCCTACTGTTTTCGGATTATTTGAAGACAGAGAGGTTATGGAGAAGGCAGCTTTAAGGTTGCGTGAATGCGGTATTTGCGAAACGGTTGCCACTACACGTTTCCACCGATAAAGACAGGAGACAGAACTTATTATGGAAGAATTAAAGCTGAATATGGATGCCTTTCTTCCCTTGAGGGACGTGGTTTTTAATACTTTGAGGGATGCGATATTAAAGGGTGAACTTGAGCCGGGCGAGCGACTTATGGAGATACATCTCGCCAATAAGCTGGGGGTATCACGGACACCGATCCGTGAGGCGATCAGAATGCTTGAAAATGAGGGACTTGCTGTGACAGTTCCCCGAAAAGGCGCTCAGGTTGCCAAGATGACGGAAAAGGATCTGGAGGATGTTCTTGAGATCAGAGATGCTCTTGACGGTTTGGCGGTAGAGTGCGCCTGCTCCAGAATGACAGAAGATGATTTTAAGGCGCTTGAACACGCAATGGAAGTTTTTTTGGATGCGACAAAGCACGGTGAAGTAAGAGCAATAGTTGAGGCCGATGAGGAGTTTCATAACGTGATCTATAAGAGCACCAAGAATCCGAAATTAATGAACATAGTAGCCAATATAAAAGAGCAGATGTATCGGTACAGATACGAGTATATTAAAGGAAATAATGATTTTTCACATATCGTTGATGAGCATGAGAAGATACTTGACGGCTTAAGACGACAGGATGTGAAGTTTGTAAAAGAGATAATGCACACTCATCTGGATAACCAGATAAGCGGTGTTAAAGACCTTATCCGGAGGCAGAATGGACAAGAAAAATAATTACCAGATGCTAATGACGTCTTCTTCTGCCGTTGATGGATATAAATCTTCCGATGAAAATCGTCTTTCCTGCAGTTTTTCGCAGCTTCTTTCAGGATATGCCATATCTTTCGAGGAAGTTGCGGAAGATAAGGCGCATATACACACCCTGATCAAAATTTATCAAAATGATGACGATGTAAAAGTTACCGTTAAACGAAGCGGGGCTGTCGAATCCGTCATGAATTTTGAAAAAAACAGGATAACAGATTTCAAATACAAAACTTCGGTAGGAACGCTCCCTCTTTTTTTAAAGACCGGCGAAATAAATATTTCCCGGGATAAGGAGCGTTTTTTGCTTGCGCTTTCATACAGCCTGTATCAGGAGGTGGGGGAAAGTGAAAAAATGTTATCGGAGAACGAATTTACAATTTGCATTTTTTTATGATACATGATAGAATTCACCGTATTATGTGATTTTTACAGGAGGAAAATCTATGCCTACAACTTTAATTGTTTTGATAGTCATTGCGGTAATTTTGATCGGTGCGGTAGTTGCACTTTATTTTCTTGGCAAAAAAGCCGAAAAACGTCAGGCTGAGCAGGATGAAGAGATTGCAAAGAACGCTCAACAGGTAACGATGCTTATTATAGATAAAAAGAGGCTTAAGATAAAAGAATCGGGGCTTCCGGAAGCGGTCATCAAACAGGCACCGTGGTATTCCGGATTGACAAAACTTCCAATAGTTAAGGCTAAGGCAGGCCCTCAGATAGTTACACTTATCTGTGATAATGCCATATTTGACAGTCTCCCGGTAAAACGAGAGGTAAAGGCTATGGTAAGCGGTCTTTATATTACCGGATTTAAGGGCGCTCACGGTAAGATCGAAAAGCCCGTCGAGCAGAAAAAAGGAATCAGAGCCTGGGCTACGCGTAAGGTTGCCGAGCTGAGAAAAAAAGAAGCAAAATAGGAGATGTTGATAAGATGAAGAAAAAGATAGTAGCGCTTTTAATGATCATGGCACTTGGTGTCAGTGCTGTTGCCTGTGGGGACAGTAATAAAAATGCCGAAGAAAGCCAAACAGCAAAGACTGAGGAAAATAGCGGATCAGATGAGGAAAAGAGCGACTCTTCCGAAGAAAGCAGTGAGGAAGAGACTACTTTTGAGATAAATAAAGACGACATTAAAAATGTTAAACTCGGAGAGTATAAGAACTTAAAGATCAAACTCGAGGGCGATTACTCAACAGACGATGAAGCGCTCGATACATATATAGATTCGAATCTTACAAACACTTATGAAAAAGACGAATCCAAAGATACCGTAAAGAAAAATTCCATCGTAAATGTTGATTATGAAGGAAAAAAGGATGGGGTTGCTTTTTCGGGAGGAACGGCACAGGACGTTACCATAGATGTTAAAAATAATATGGATGCTGTAAACGGAACACCGTATATAGA
>JAILKW010000090.1 GCA_024693455.1 Lachnospiraceae bacterium | reverse complement strand
GATAAGAGCGGACAGAGAGATTTCCGGTACAAAGGTGATCTTTCTCACCGGCAAAAACGACAAAAACAGTATTTCTTCTGCCATGGCACTTAAGCCGGAAGGTTATCTGCTTAAGCCGATAGAGAAAAAACAGCTGGATGCGGCTGTCGAGGCAACTTTGTCCGGAAAGTCGGCAAATTTATCATTATAGACATCAAAAAAGAGGGTACATCGCGTACCCTCTCTTTTATTCTCATTATCAGTCGTCTTTGCTTGCGAAAGAGATTCCGATGCGACGGGCTTCTTTTACCATCTTGCAATCGGGATCAACTACTTTAAGCTTGCCTGCTACATCTGCGAGGGGAACAAGCTTTGTCTCTCCGTTGATCATTGCAACCATGTTACCGTATTTCTGATCCATGATAGCTTTGGCAGCAGCAGATCCGAGACGTGTACAAAGAACACGATCGTAAGGACAGGGGCTTCCGCCTCGCTGTGTATGACCGGGAACCGTTACTCTTGCTTCAACGCCTGTTTCTTTGGTGATCATTTCTGCGATCTTGTAGGAAACCGAAGGATAATGCTCTTTTTCCTGTTTCTTCTTAAGATCTTTTTTGTTGAGTTTGGCGTCTTCTTTGGAAATAGCACCTTCTGCAACTGCGAGAATTGTGAATCCCTTTCCGTTTTTATGACGTCTTTCGATGGCTGAGATTATCTTCTTGTCATCATAAGGCATCTCGGGAAGAAGGATGATATCAGCACCGGAAGCAACTCCTGCGTAAAGTGTAAGCCAGCCAACCTTATGTCCCATAACTTCTACGATGAAAACCCGGTTATGAGAAGCTGCTGTTGTGTGGATACAGTCAATAGCTTCTGTAGCAATGTTGATAGCCGAATAGAAACCAAAGGTAACATCCGTTCCGTAAATATCGTTGTCGATAGTCTTGGGAAGATGGATGATATTAAGTCCTTCTTCACGAAGAAGGTTGGCGGTCTTTTGAGTACCGTTTCCTCCTAAGATTACAAGGCAGTCAAGGTTAAGCTTGTAATAGGTGCTCTTCATGGCTTCAACCTTGTTAAGCCCATTTTCATCGGGCTCTCTCATAAGCTTGAAGGGCTGTCTCGATGTACCGAGGATAGTACCACCCTTGGTAAGGATGCCTGAAAAGTCCGAGCTTGTAAGAAGGCGGTATTTGCTGTAGATAAGACCCTTATATCCATCGTAAAAACCGTAAACTTCAAGTTCATCAACATTAGCGTAAAGCCCCTTTACAACGCCACGCATGGTAGCATTTAATGCCTGACAGTCACCCCCGCTGGTAAGCAATCCAATTTTCATAATGTAACCTCCTTTTTGTTTTGATTATTTTGTCTCTGATAAAATGTTTTTAATGTAATCATAGGTACGAGCGACAGATGAAACCGAGAGCCGCTCATTGGGTGTGTGAACATCCCACATATCGGGACCTATGGATACAGCGTCGATCCCTTCTACCTTTGATGAAATAATACCACATTCGAGGCCCGCATGGATAGCGGAAACCTTCATATCTTTATTAAAAAGCTTTTTGTAGGTAGAACACATAAGCTCACGGAAATCGGATTGCGGTGTAAACTGCCATGCAGGATATTCTCCGTGGAAGGAAACATCTGCGCCGAGTCCCTTTGCTATGAGTTCGACCTCAAGCTTTAAGTGGTCATAAGATGCATCTACGGAGCTGCGGAGAGAATAGCCGAGTGTAAGATCGGCCTGACTCATATTGGTGATCCCGAGATTAAGGGAAGTCTCCACAAGATCCGGTATGCTGTCGCTCATCCTCATAACCCCATTGGGAAGAGCGGCGATAAGTGTGGTGATACGATGCGTATCGGTCCTCGTGACGGGAAGCCATTTCATGGCGTCATCGGGAAGATCCTCTTTTTCAAGACTCTTTTTATCTTTAATGATCGATCCTTTAAGAGACAGGTTCGGATCGGGTATCCGGTAAATGTCTTTGTATTCTTTTGATAAGTCCGAAATCAGATTATATGCTACTGTTTCTTTGGACCTTGGGATGGCAACAAGGGCTCTGGCTTCTCTTGGGATAGCGTTGTCTTTGGAGCCGCCTTCTATGGCGATTATGGAGGCTTCGGCTTCCTTCCATAAACGGATGAGAACGTGATTTAAAAGAATGGTCGCATTGGCGCGTCCTTTGTTGATCTCATCGCCGGAATGTCCGCCGGTGAGCCCCGTGACGGCAACCAGCAGGCGCACGCCGGCGCGAGCGCGCTCGCGCCGCAGTGGCAGACGGATGTCGGCTCTGCCGCCGCCCGCGCAACTTGCAAGAAGTTCGCCCTCGCACTCGGAATCGAGGTTGAGCAGCCGTCTGCCACGCAAGATTGACAGGTCAATCTCGCGTGCGCCGTCCATCCCAACTTCCTCGGCTGTCGTAAATACGCACTCTATACGCGGATGCTTCAGCTCCTCGTCGTCCAAAAGCGCAAGCATCATTGCCACTGCAATACCGTTATCAGCTCCGAGGGTAGTGCCCTTGGCTGAAAGGATGTCTCCGTCAAGCTGAAGATCAAGTCCCTCAGTATCCATATCCTTGGTGCAGCCGGGCTCTTTTTCACAAACCATATCCATATGGCCCTGAAGGATGACCGGCTCTGCCTTTTCATATCCCTCACTTGCTTCTTTTATTATGATCACATTGTGATATTTATCCTGATGTACCTCAAGCTTCCTGTCCTTCGCAAAATTGAAGACATAATCACTTATGGCTTCTTCGTGATAAGAAGGACGGGGAATCTGTGAAATCTCATTAAAAAACTTAAATACTTTCTTTGGTTCGATATCTGTTATACTACTCATTTTAGTCTTCCTTTTTGTCCGAATCCGGAGTTACTTCCCAATAGCTGCGTTTCTCCTGCTCAAGAGCCTTTCTCCGGTTTTTCATGGACCGGATTTCCTTTTTCTGTGCTGCCTTAAGGGCCTTGATCTCACGCTTTTGTTCCTTACGCATGATCTTCATTGCCTTTCTTATATCTGTGTCTTCAAGATTAAGATCGGCTTCATCGATTGTCTTGGGAATAACGCCTCCGTAGGTACAGCCTGCATCGAGAATATTGATGTCGTCCACAAGCTCCCAAACCCATTTATTCTTTTCAAGGCGTTTACGATATAATTTCATGCGTCCGATACCGGACTTGCCGCATCGCATGATCCTTTTTTCTTCATCTCCGGTTTCGTTGTACCCCTTGTATTCAAGCTCATGAAGATCCTGCTTGGGGATGGTAACCTGCATCCTAAGCTTTGAGGAAGGTGTCTCCTGAACAAGAGTCCATCTCAAAAGATTCTTTTTTTCTTTGAAGCGGAGCTCTGTTCTTGTCATAGTCCAAAGCTTTGAAAAATTAAACTGGAAGGGTTCTCCCTCATGCCAGATGCCGCTGACCATTTTTTCATCCATTGAAATGGGACCGATCTTCGGAGCCGCTCCAAC
>JAILKW010000078.1 GCA_024693455.1 Lachnospiraceae bacterium | reverse complement strand
AGAAGCTTACCGTATGAACCGTTTTTGATACTGTAATAATCACTGATGACAGAAGAAAGCGCTCCGACTCCGCTGGTAGCTGAACTCCCCAGACTTGAAAACAAAGTACTTATTGAACTCGAATCATATCCCGATACTGTCATAATCATCACTCCTTTGAATACGCCAAAAGGCAAATCGACATCCTTGTCATTAATAAAACCAATATCCTATTTAAATTGTATCACGGTGTAATTGTCCAGTCAACCGGGGAAACGCCGTTTTTTTCAAGGAATTCATTAGCCTTTGAGAAATGCCTGCATCCGAAAAAACCTCTGTATGCCGAAAGCGGAGACGGATGCGGTGCTTTTAAGATGAGATGACGGGGATTGGTAATAAGAACCTCTTTTTTTCCTGCGGGAGCTCCCCAAAGCATAAATACCATCGGACGGTCTTCCTCATCAAGAGAACTTATTATAGCATCCGTAAATTCCTCCCAGCCAAAATTTCTGTGCGATCCTGCCACATGGGCTCTTACCGTAAGTACAGTATTAAGTAAAAGCACTCCCTGCTCTGCCCACGAAACAAGATTTCCGTGATCCGGGATCTCAAATCCTATATCCTCATGTAATTCCGCATAAATATTCTTTAGTGAAGGCGGAACAGGCTGTGTCTTTGGAACCGAAAAAGCAAGTCCGTGTGCAGCCCCGGGGGTGTGATATGGATCCTGTCCCAAAATAACTACCTTAACCTTTTCTCTGGGAGTTAAATGAAGGGCATTAAATATATCATCTGCCGGCGGAAATATCTCATGGTTCCTGTATTCCTCTCTCACCTTTATATAAAGCTGTTTATAATAAGGCTTCCCATACTCTTTTTCAAGGTAGGGAAGCCAGTCATTCGTTATCTTTGCCATATTATAATCTAACCGGAATATCCCTTTCACTAAGGTATTCCTTAACCTCTTTTATACTAAGTTCCTTATAGTGAAAAAGCGAAGCTGCAAGTACTGCATCTGCTCCTCCATCCTTTATTGCATCATAAAAATGTGATAATTCTCCGGCTCCTCCTGAAGCGATAACGGGAATACTGACAGCAGATGAGATAGCCTTGGTAAGTCCGATATCGTATCCATTTTTTGCTCCGTCGCAATCCATACTTGTAAGCAGGATTTCTCCGGCTCCGCGTTTGGCACCTTCGATCGCCCATTCAACTGCGTCAAGACCGGTATCTATTCTCCCTCCATGTTTAAAGACATGAAACCTGCCGTTCTCTCCTCTTTTTGCATCAATTGCAAGAACGACACACTGGCTGCCAAACTTATCTGCAGCTTCACTTATAAGCTCCGGTCTGTCTATAGCTGCGGAATTGACGGATATCTTATCTGCGCCGGCACGGAGGATCTCCCTGAAATCCGAGACCTCTCTTATCCCACCGCCTACAGTGAACGGTATGAATACACATTCCGCAACTCTGCTGGCCATTTCAACTACCGTGCGTCTTTGATCGGAGGAGGCGGTAATATCTAAGAATACAAGTTCATCCGCTCCTTCCTTATCATAAATCTTTGCAACCTCCACGGGATCACCCGCATCGCGAAGACCTACGAAATTTACTCCTTTTACAACCCTTGAATCCTTTACATCAAGGCAGGGAATTATACGTTTGGTAAGCATACAGCCTCCTTAAGCTCTGCGCAAGCTTACTTTGTCTTAGATAAAAAATTTGAAAGTATCGCGAGTCCTACTTCCCCGCTCTTTTCCGGATGAAACTGTGTTGCAAATACATTGCCTCTTTCGACAGCAGCATGAATATTTACTCCGTAATCACAAACAGCCGCAACATCGCTTTCATCACTTGCTTTTAAATAATAAGAGTGAACAAAATATACATAGCTTCCTTCATCTATGCCGGAAAAAAGCCGGCTTTCCTTCGGAAATGTAATGCTGTTCCATCCTATCTGCGGTACCTTATGCTCCGGATCATCCGGAATCTTGCATACTTTACCCGGAAGAAGTCCGAGGCCCTCAACACCGGGCGATTCCTCACTGGATTCAAACATAAGCTGAAGACCGAGACAGATCCCCAAAAGAGGGATATTTTTTGAAACCACCTCTCTTATAACCTTATCGAGTCCAAATTGCTTCAAATGCTCCATACAATCAGCAAAGCAGCCAACACCCGGCAGGATCACATGATCAGCGGAAAGTATCTCATCCCTGTCTCTTGTAATCCTGCATTCTCTTTCCAGGTGTAAAACTGCTTTTTCCACACTGAAAGTATTACCGGCATCATAATCTATTATTGATACCATAATACCTATTCTCCTCTTGATTTGAGTGAAAGCTCATCAATCTTCTGATGCAGCTTTTTGGAATAATCCTTCCTGGAGGAAATATTGAAGTACTCAGTAGCTTCCTCCGGCGTCATTCCGAACTGGTCTTTCAGCTGAGTAACAAACTTCTGACCGAATTCATCATAAATCTTTGTAATATTAAAATTATCCGCAGCCTTTTTGTTGGTCTTGTAAATATTGTAGCCAAGAATGAGACTATCCAAAGCATAAGCATATTTACGCTGCTTCATGGCACTTTCAAAACCTTTGTAACGAAGCTCCATTGATGCCATAAGTCTTGCCTGTTCAACCATCTCTGCTCCGTCTTCACCCAGATCAGTCTCATCAAGCAAAGTATAGGTTTTGAAATATTCTCCGGCTTCAAAGGCCTCTGCTGCCTTTTTATCTATGATACTTTGAGGTATCAGTTTCTGATAGATTAAAATAAAAACAATTATCGAACCTGAAAGTATCAGGCATATTAATATAAATTTGATCGGTACCTTAGGAGAATTATCCGGTTCCTTGGGCTTTTTCTCCTTAGGTGGTTTGGGAGGCTTTGGAGGTTTTTTCTCTTTTTTGGGCTTTTCCTTTTTAGGTTTTTCCTTCTTTTCTTTTTTCTTTTTTTCTTTGGGTTTTTCTTCTTCCTCAGCGTTCGCAGCTATTTCTTCGCTTTCGGCAGCAAGCTCTTCGGGTGTGGGATCAACTATTGCCCCTTCTTCTCCCTCTTTATCGCCGCCCTTACCGAAAGGTAATAAGCCCATGACAATTCCAAGGATTTTGGTGATGATGTTTCCCTTTGCTTCACCTTCGCCTTCGCCCTCTCCCTGAGTCTCACCTCCGCCGATATCGTCAAGTGAAGGCACATCTGTACCTTCCTCCGCTGCAGTGGCTCCCTCTTCATAGGATTCCTGAGCCTCTTCCAAAACCTCTCCGCCCTCATCGGCTGACAGCAGATCTCCGATATCCATCAGATCTTTGCCTTCTCCTGATGCAAGCATGGATAAAAGATCTACATCCTCACCGGACTCATCCATAAGCGGAACTTCTTTTGCCGAAGTATCCGTATCGAAAAGGGTATCTTCATCCAGTGAATCCTCAGCAAATTCAGGCTGAAGCAGTTCTTCTTCAGGCGGTGCCGCATCGGTAACTCCCTCCATAAGATCATCAAGTGATATACCTGACGTATCCTCCGGAACTTCACCTGCCATTGCGGCTTCTTCTTTTGAGGCGATTTCATCCTCTGCCTTCTGCTTGGCCTCGGAAACGATGGATTCAATATTATCCATAAGCATCTCTCCGGCTTTGGTATCATCCTCATCCTCTTCCGGAGTCTGCACTTCTTCCTCTCTTGCAAAAGAATCTTCGGAAAAATCCCTTATCTCTTCTCCGTCGGGAAGCGTTATCTTCTTTCCGCCATCCGAAGGATCTTCCAGATTATATTCTTCATTTTTGACATCTTCCAAAGCCGCCTCAAATTCGGATAAAAACTCGTCCTCATCCTCTTCCGAGATATCCATATCAAAAACATTTATAAAATCTTCAAGAAAGTCATCTTCCGATACTGCTTTACGCAAATTATCCCTCCGCTTTCGCCGAGGGGGAACATAATCGGATAAACCGTTCATCTCAAGGAAATCATCATCAGGTGAAACTCTGTTTCTTCGCCTTATTCGCTCCTGCTGTTCATTTCTCTCTCTGCTGTCGGTCTCCGCCATATTTGATTTTGCTTTATTGATGGAATTGAGCAGCCCATCCAGATAATCCTCGGAACTTGGCAAACCAATACCTCCTAAGCATGACTAAAGGGGAGGAACATCCTCCCCCATATGTGAATCAAAGTTAATGTCTTGTCAAATAATTGACTATCTACTATTTTGCATCTCTTCTTGCTGCTTCGTATTTGTCAACAAGATTATCTATTGCATCTACAAGCATACCGATCTCAGGCTTGGTGAGCTGAGCATCAGCACCAAGTGACTCTCCCTTACGACGGATCTCATCATTAATAAGTGATGAGAATATTATAACGGGAATATGCTTCATAACATCATCGCTCTTAACAAGCTTTGTGAGACGGTGTCCGTCCATCTTAGGCATCTCGATATCGGTAACGATACAATGTACATCATCGAGTACTGTTCCGTTATCAGCCATAACCACAAGCTTATCCCATGCATCCTGTCCGTTGGGGTTGATGTTAAGATTGGTATAACCGGCCTTCTTAAGACATTCAACAATAAGCTTGGACAGAAGCGGTGAATCCTCTGCAATAAGGATGGGTGACTTGGATCTGTCTCTCTCCTCATAATCATCAAGATCCGAAACCTTAAGTCCTGTTTCGGGATTGATGTTGGAAACTATCTTCTCGAAGTCAAGGATAACGATAAGTCTGTCATCCAACTTGATAACTCCGGTGGAAACTCCGTTATCATCTGATGAAATAGTAGAATCAGGCTCGTTGATATCCTCCCATGATACACGGTGAATACCCAAAACCTCATCTACGTGGAATCCTGTATTAAGATTATTGAAGTTAGTGATAAAAAGAAGTCCTTCAACATCCGGATCATTGTCATATCCAAGACATGCACGCAGATTGATAACCGATATCATAGTATCACGCGGCATAAATATTCCCTCTACAAAAGGATGAGAATTAGGCACCGGTGTCACATGCTGATAAGTAAGTATCTCGCGGATCTTGGCAACATTGATCCCGTAATAATTGTCCGCTACCTTGAACTCCAATATTTCCAGCTCATTAGTTCCGGATTCCAGTAAGATGTTTGTATCCATTTTATACCCTCCAACCTTTTGTTTTTTCACTCATCATTTGGATGAATTTGTAAGATTTATGCTGTAAACAGCATCCGCTCTCGGAAGTGAAAGCTTTATTTTCTGCACATCCTTTACAGTACCTATCGGGAACTGAAAAAGAATGATAAGATTCTTTGTTTTGTTTGCCTTGATCGTACCATCAAAGGTAGTAAGATCATTGAGTAAAAGAGTGGCTTTGCTCGTAGTCTGCTGCCCCTCATAATCGACCTTAAATCTAAGTCCCATTTCGGTCAGATCCATACTGATGTCCCTTGAGGTGTTGTTCCTGGCCTTGATCCTCATAACAAGAAGCTCATAACCATCATCCGGTGTAAGATCATATACATCCCCTGAACGGTAATCGGTCGAAACCTTTGTCCCTTTGTATATGAATGAAACACCCTTAATACCTATTGCCTCGGTAAGTGTGATCTCCTGATCTGTGACAACAGGTGCATCTATGTCCGTATCACCTGCGCCTGTTTCTGTTCCTTCGGTATCCCCTTCAGTGTCACCCTCTTCTTCCTTGGTGGGCAACTCCTCATCTTCCGGAACAGGAGGTGCAACATCATCCGGCTCTTCGGTGCCTTCATCTGTCTGGCTTTCTTCAGCGGAGGGTTCTTCCTCTGCTAAAGGCTCCTCGCTCTTTAGTTCTCTTTGATCATGCGGAACGAAAACCAATCCCTTATCCTGATTAATATTGAATTTGGAAACAGCATGTGAACAATATACAGCGATATTTTCAACATCCTTATCGCTAAGATCAACCATTTCCGGGAACGGTCCGCATCCCGTAAAAAGCAGCGATGAGGATACCACCATCGCGAGCGCGATCTGTTTGTACCTGAAAGTCATATGTGTATCCCCTTCCCACTACAAATCTACAGTATTATTTTACTATTCTTGCACTTAATATTCAACAAAAAAATAATAGTAAAATGACATTATTTATCAAAAGTTACCCAAAATTCAACTCCATTAGTACGATTTTGGACTCCACACTCTTTTCCGAGACTGTCAACCACTGCTTTAACTATGGAAAGTCCGATTCCGCTTCCACCGTATTCTCTTGTCCTGGCTGCATCTACTTTATAGAATTTTTCAAAAAGATGCGGAATACTTTCTTCTGGAATATTTTCTCCTGTATTAAATACGCAGATCTTAATATCCTTATCATTTTCTTCTATGCGGACAACTATCTCATTCTCATTTGACACATGATGGATCGCATTTGAAAAATAATTTGAGATCACTTGTTCAGTCAACATTATGTCCGACCATACATAGTAATCTTTTTCAGATTCAAACCGGGCCTTTATATCTCCCTGTTTGAGCAGGATCATATTTTTATCTATGACCCCTCTTATCATTTCGCTTATGTTGAAGCGTTCCTGATGAATGGCCTGCTGCCCGAACTCGATCTGATTCAAGGACAAAAGCTGCATAACGATAAGATTCATCCTGTCAGCTTCGTCTGTTATCACGTCACAATAAAACCTCCGGCTCTCCTCGTCTTCATTTACGCTTTCACTGAGCCCTTCGGCATATCCCTTTATAAGCGCAAGCGGAGTTTTTAGTTCGTGAGAAACATTGGCGAGAAATTCCCGTCTCATATTCTCGTTTTCCGTCCTAACCTTAAGATCTCTTTCCAGATCACTGTTGGCACTTCTAAGTGCCCCTATCGTATCTTCCAAAGTCTCTGAAAGATGGTTCATCCTCTCACCGAGTACATCTATTTCGTTGGGATGTTCCCTTACCCTGTACTTGGCTTCAAAATCGAGTTGTTCCATTTTCTCGCTTATATTCGTAAGTTCCTTGATGGGACGCGTGATCAGTCCGGAAAGGATTGATGCAATAAGCATTGCAAGAACTACGGATAAAGTTCCCGCTATCAAAAGGAATCTGTTTGAAAGTCTTACGCTGTCATTAATACTTGCAACGGCTGTCCTGATAACTATTATGTTATTGTCCGGTATCGTACCCCATAGAATAAGGTAATCCCCGTTCATCCTGTCATCATGGGCTTTTTCTATGGAATAGTTCTCTCCGGAATAGATCATACTGTTATTTCCAAACAAGAGATGATGGAGCTGGGTTCTTATAATGTCATTTTCTCCCAACGAAGAAATCTGAATCTCTCCATCCGCTGTCATCACCATTATCTGTATGTTTTTATTGGAACAGAGTTTTTCGAATTCTACCTGATAATCATCCGTATACAGAACATCTCTCTCGTTTGCATCGCAAATTGTTACAAAGGCATCATAAAGCGTCTCCTGTTTGTTCATTGTATAAAAGATACCCAGAAGCTGGGTATCCAATACATAAATAAATACTATGGTAAATATGGTCATTATAATTATGGCCAATGCTATCTGTCTGCTTATTGAGCCTTTTTTTGTAAAAATATTAATATCCATGGCAATGATGTTCTTTGCAATATGACACCGCCCCCGGATCTGTGGGATCCCATGTATGCCATGCAGGAAGTGCCGATATCGAAGGTCTGGGCAACGGTTCATAACCTGTCTTTGAGCAAACCACAACCGTTGTTCCTATCTTACAATTATCGTATATCCATTTTGCTGCATAAGCCTGTAATCTTATACATCCGTGTGAACAAACCTGTCCGAGTCTGTTATATGCGGTAACAGAAAGTCTTTTGTTATCGTTGTATGAATTATAAAAAATAGAATGGAAATAGATCCCGTTGCTGACAACTTTGGTACACCACTGTCCCCAGCAAGGCCCCATCAGCTCATGCCATCTTAATTTAACGAGTGTTCTGTGGGTTCCCACCGGTGTTGCATAACCGGGAGAACAGATAAACGACTGAACAGGTATCAGTGTGCTTCCCCGGCTTGCATAAACCAGTGTCTGTCCCTTTGCCTTATTTACATATATCGTATAAGATTCTTTTTCTTCATCCGATAAATACTTCGACTGGTTTTCTATGGGAGTTCCGTCGGCATACATGTAGACACCGACCTTTTTGCCGTATACACTTGAGTTCTTATCCGTGATCCTCTTTGAGGAAAATGAAAGTTTTACCGCACAGGCGATCTGATTGCTCTCAGCACCTTTTACTACCTTCTTTTCCTTGTTTTTTACGAAAGGAACTATCTTATATACGTATTTCTTATTAAGCTTTACGTCGGTATCAAGATAACTGTGGTTTTGATAACCGGTAATCTTCTTTATCTTTTTAAAGTTCTTTGCTGTAGACAAACGTCTCATAACAAAGTATCCGTCCGCTTTCGGACTCTTTTTCCATTTGAGCTTTGTTGAAACTTTTACGGCTGTAACAGACTTTAATTTTACAGCTTTTAATCCGGTGGTTACGGATTTCTTTTCTCCGTAGCTGTAGAAATATTCAGCCTCTTCACCATCTTCATCGATATAAACCGCCGATACCTTATAAACATACTTTGTCATCTCTTTCAGTTTCTTATCGGTATATGAGTCCTTTTTCGGACCCGGATTGGCTATGATATCAAATTCGCTTTCTCCTGCGATCTTCCTGTATATATTATAATTGATAACATCCGGATAAGGTTCAAAATCTATGACCGCCTTATTATCCTCAAGCTCTACATAGAAATCTCCTTCAAACTCTTCTTCGCTCTCAATATCTTCTTCGGTATTCCCGTTTCCACCGTCTATCGCGGAATCACTTGTAACAGCGCCTCCACTCACAACTGCTCCTGAGCTTGTAACTGTGCCTGCGCTTGTTACGGATGCTCCGCTAACCGTAGCAACACTTCCCGAAACCACATTCACAGCGCTTTCTGAAGCAACAGGCAAAACCGTACTCTGTGACACATCGGATGCCATACTGTAAAACGATCCGTCGAATCCCGTTACAATACAACTTACAGAAAAAACTACAGCCAATATCTTTTTAAATTGCTTTGACATAATACCACCTTTACCTTTTTTCGAATTTGTATCCCATTCCCCAAATTGTGGTTATATACTTGCCACAATCTCCGAGTTTTGCCCTAAGTTTTTTGACATGGGTATCTATTGTTCTTGCATCTCCGTAATAATCATAATCCCATACGCTGCTTAATATCTGCTCTCTGGAAAGTGCTATCCCGGCGTTTTTCATAAAATAAACAAGTAACTCAAATTCCTTTACGGAAAGATTTACATTCTCATCGGAAACCGTAACTATATGTGCACTCTGATCTACCTTAAGGTCTCCGAACTCAATTATATCATGTTCTCCTTCGGCTACGGACGAGCCGGCCGCCATTTCATTTCTTCGGATAAGTGCCTTTATCCTCGCCACCAATAGTTTTGGAGAAAAAGGCTTGGTCACATAATCATCCGCACCAAAGTCGTATCCGTTTAAAGCATCCACCTCATCCGATCTGGCTGTCAGCATAATAACCGGAACCTGTGATGAAGCCCTTACTTCCTTTAATACTTCATAGCCGTTTTTGATGGGCATCATAACGTCCAGTACAATTAATGCCGTATCCGGATTCTCAAAGAAACGATCCAGTGCTTCCTGTCCGTTTGCAGCCTCAATAACCGCAAAATTGTCTCTTTTCAGAAAATCTCTGATGAGAGTCCTCATACGACTTTCATCATCCACAATTAAAATCTTTTCCATAGCGATCATTCTCCGCCGTCTTGCGTAAATAATGTATCCCCCGAATCCTCTGTATATCCATCGTCAACAGATTCATCAACATAAGACTCTTCACCCGAAGACTCATCAACATAAGTCTCTTCCGTGGTTCCGTCCTGATAATAACTTTCATCCGTAAATGTCTCATCTGTTATATCTTCAACCGTAACAGACTCATTGGTATCGGTACTCTGCCCCTCGGCAAGAGCATTTTCCCTTTCAATAACTTCTCTTTCTCTTTTTTTCAGGTCCTCTTCCCAACTTGCATACTCATTTTCAATCTGCGTTTTATAATTGATGATATTGGGAGAATTGGACGTAAAGGCAAGCGCAAACATAACTCCCACTGTAATAAGCAAAACAACGCATACTACCACGGCAGCTATAAACTTTTCCCTGTATCCACCTGCTTCTTCCTTATCCTTACGAGAACGCTTTTTCACTACCGGTTCTTTGGCAACGTCTTTAATGATAAGAGGGTCGGCCGGAATAGGATCCACAAGTGTGTTCGGCACCTGTCGCTCCGCAAGTAATCTTTTTTGCAGTTCCTTTAAGAATGTGAGTCCTATCACCGTATGAAAAACCTTTTGATGTACCAGTTTCTGATACACCGAAAGTGTGGCCTCCGGTTTCCTGAAATCAACATTCTCCCTAAGGTAGGCAACTGCGTTTTCTTCTTTTTTAGCGACTTCCACAGCATCAATATCGGAAAATGAATATCCGTCTATGATGATCGTATCCTTCTCTGCCACCTTAATCTCCTTTACGTTATTCAGCTACCGCTGGAGTATCCGCCGGCAATTCATTGTCAGGTGTACCTCCCACCATTGTTTCAAAGAAAGTAGCTGTAGCACTAACCTGAACCTGTCCGCTTAAAACAGACTGTGCGCCAACGGGATTTAACGAAAAATCGCTTACAACGCATCTGATACTGCTGTTTTCAAGCTCCGACATTATCTTTTTTGCCGATTCGTATGAACCTGCTTTGTACTGAAGGGAAAAACCTCTTCTGACCTGGTCTCCGTCCCTTGTCACCCTTGAAAATCCTATATAATAATCAATGGTATCATTTAGCGTATTATTAAGAAAATCAAGTTCCTCTTTACTGGCATCGTAACTGGGCATCCTGGAAATAAAAGTCTCACCGTTATCCATAGCCTCAAGTTCCGCCGCCATGGCTTTAGTATCTTCGACTTTCAAAACAAGCGCATCTCTTTGTGCCCCGGCAGCTTCTATCTCGGCTCTTACTGTCTTCATCCCATCGATTATGGGAGTATGTACAAATACATAATACAATCCACCGAAAATTATTAGAAAAAGTATAACAAGAAGGCTCTTTTCGGTAGAATTAAATTCTCTTTTTAATAATCCCATTATTTTGCCTCCTCAAGCTCGCTTTTTGTTTTAAGATAGATTGTTACCGAAGCGGACACCTTAATATTGTCCCCCGAATAACTGCTGCCACCTGATGTCGACTGAGCCGTAGAAACACTTACGCTCGAAATTATATCCTGCTGTTCCAGATCGTGGCTCAGATTACTTATCGTTTTTAAATCTCCTGCCTCAATAGAAACTGAAAGAATGTTACCCGATACAGATGCATTCTTTACCAAAGTTGACCTGCGTTCCATAAACTGTATCAGTTCCATTATATCTGTTCTGGCAATACTGTTGATCTCCGCATCAGTCATTTTCGATCGTGTGTAATGATTGTACCTTTCCGACATTTCCGAACTTGCAGCAAGTGCCGCATTAGCATCCGCTATCTCCACCTGAATATTTTCAAGTTCTTTTTGGGCATCAAATAAAGTCTGATATCTGTCATAAACAGCAAACTTTGCAAACAACACCGCAATTATGATCACTGCCAAAAACAAAGGCACACTCTTAAATCTGTTTTTCTTTTCAACGGTGAGTTCGACAAAATTTATCTCTGTCTTCAAATCGCCGCCTTTATTTCTTTTTGAGCCCTTTTTCTTCGTTGCCAAAAAGGATATCTGCTGATCTAAAGTCATATTATGCACCTACCCTTATAAAATAATACCTACTGCCGTTCCTGAAATACCGAGACATTTATCATGATCAAGGCTTGTAAATATCTCACCTATGGTACTAACGTTCATTGTTATTCGCTCTTTTAACAGATCACAAAGAGGCATAAGAGTTGCTCCCACACCGCATAAAACAACATCTCCGAGTCTGGATGACATATCCGACATTTCATAAAAATTAAGACCTTTGAGAATCTCCACTGAAATGTCCTTGTAGACATTCATACACTCCTGCAAAGATGTACAATTTTCATAGTCTTTATACATATATGTTTTTGCTAGTTCAAGGTCAACATTCATGGTATCTGCTATGGTCTCAATTACCCTGCTGCCACCCACATGCACCATATGCAAAAGTTTGTATCTTCCGTTTTTAAAAATGAAAAGCCTTGTAGTATTTCTGCCTATATCAATAAAGCCTCTTTCCTTCATCCTTTCTTCGGGTATCGGGATCTGAGCCAATAACTTTTCAAAAGCACAAAAATCAGGGGCAACCTTAACAAGTTTTAAGGAAGCATGTCCCATGATCTCTTTAACATCTTCTATTTCTTTTCTTCTTGTTGCCACAGCAATGACATTGATTTTGTCTTCATCCGCCTTATCTTTATCGGTGGGCGGAATATAAGCATAATCAAACAAATACTCTTTCAGCTCTCCGCTTATATAATCCCTAAACTCAAAAGGTATATTTTCAAGTATCTGCTGATGCTCCATTCTGGGAATGGTTATATTTCGAACAAAAACATCCTCGCCGGAAATAACATAGGCAACTTCTCTTGCTTTTATATTATTTTTGGCCAGGGTATCTTTGATCAGTTCTCCGAAAAGATTTTTCGATACTATTTCATGACCGTTTATCATGTTTTCAGGAACATCCTCCCAAACGGAACGCATCACACCTTTATTGTCTCTGTATGCAATAGCAAGTCTTCCGTGTTGGCAGCATAAACCTATAGTGTTTTTATTTTTTGCCACAACCTTCCTCCTATCCAAAGAAACCAATATACCAGTCCGTGATCGAGCTTCCGAAGATAAGCATAATATAAGCAGAAACTGCTATCGCCGGTCCAAACGGAAACGCTCCGCCCTCTCCAAGTCTGTGACCAATTTTTAACACCAACGCCAAAACAAGTCCAACCACGCACGCTATAAATATTAAAAAGCATATGCCTAAGGGGCCGGTAAAGAGACCGAGTAAAGCTATAAGCTTTATGTCACCCCCACCCATACTTTCTTTTTTAAGTGCCTTGTCCATAACAAGTGAAATAATAAGTATGAAAAGCCCCGCCAAGAGCCCCGTTGCCAGATTTACAAGTATATCCGATGGATTTTCACTGACAGAATATGCAAACGCGATCCAATCAATAAATCCGGCGATCAAAAATCCGTCCGGTATGGTAAAGCTTTCAATATCCACAATGGACAAAGTAAAAAGTATACCTGTCAGGATCATGTCACGTAAAGTAAGAAATGATATCCCGTTTTTTAAATATATTCCGACAAGAAGCCCTGCAAAAACAAGCTCTGTCAGTGGGTATCTGATACTTATAGCTGCCCTGCAATACCGACATTTTCCTTGATTTATGATGTAGCCAAAAACCGGTATAAGATCAATGGCTGAAAGCTCATGACCACAGGATGTACACTTGCTCCTTCCCCTTATAAAATCCTCGCCCCGAACCATTCTGTATGCCATACAATTCAGGAACGATCCGAAAACAAGTCCCAGCAAGACAGTAAGTATCAAAAAGTAAACAAAAATATGATCCATTTGAGCTACGCCTCTTTACATGCCTTCATACATGGTAAACATAGCCATATAGATCGCTATTACGATAAATCCGGCTATGAACGCAATGAAAATAAGCATTGCAGGTTCCATTTTGGATATCGCACTCTCTATCGCAAGCGCAAGTTCATTATCGTAGTATCCGGCCACAGTATCAAGAGTCTCCTGCATTTCTCCTGTATCTTCTCCAACCCCGACCATATCCGTAAGTATGTCGGGAAGACAATCGGCCTCTTTCATGGACTCAGCTACACCATGACCTTCCTCTATCCTTGTAACCATGCCCTCGACCTTCTTTCGAATAATGTAATTGGGCATAACGGATGAGGTGATGGATATCGCCTTGGTCATGGGCAATCCTGCCCCTATCATGGTTGACAGGGTATTTGCAAAAAGTGAAGCGGCATTTAACTGGGCAATATTTCCCAAGATCGGCAATTTAAGCTGCAATTTTGCAAAATAAGTCTTTCCGTTCTCAGTGCCCGACCAAAGCTTCCCCATGATCAGTACTATTGCCGCTATAACAAGAAAGTACACAAATGTATTTCTTACGAAATCCGAAATAGAAATAAGAAGTTGCGTAAGGAAGGGCAGTTCTCCTCCGGTCTCCGAAAAGATGCTCGTAAACGTAGGCACAACCTTAACCATTAAAACTATAACTACCGCAACTGCTATAACAAGCACGAACATAGGATATGCCATAGCGCTTTTTACCTTATCATTCATCTTGGTCTGCTTATCAAAATGATGATAGATAGATTCGAACGCCCCTGCCATATCTCCCGATTCCTCGCCTGCAGCCAAAGTCTCAATAAAAGTTGGCGGCAGAAAATCCTTTCCGTATGCTTCCAGACTGGCTGAAAGCATTCGTCCGGCTTCAACATCGTCAGCAGCCGCTTCAAGCATAGTTTTAAGTTTTTTATCAGACGTCTTATCTGCTATAAGATGAACCGCTCTGGCTATCGGAATACCGGCTTTGAGAATGGTTGCAAACTGGCTGCACATAAGCGTAAATGCTTTGGAATTCAGCTTTTTGCCGCCGATTTCCAGGGAAAGCAGTGACTTTCCGAGGTCCATGGTACCGGTTTCTTTCATTTCAAGTACCGCATCATACTTATTTCTTAATTTAGCTATAGCCTCCAGTCTGTCATAAGCTTCAACCAGACCGTCTTCCACTCTGCCGTCCGAAGTTCTTCCTTTATATTTATATGTCTCCATGGAATCCTCCGTATGCATTAAAAAGGTCAGTTAATTATTATGTCAAAATTCCGGGAACGCCTGATCATCCCATTTGTCTTTGAACAAACTCCTTGTTAACCGCATAATGAAGAGCGTTTTCTCTTGTAATAAGTCCCTTTCTCACAAGTGAGATAAGAGCCATATCCATGGTCTGTCCGCCTATATCGGCAGATGTTGCCACGGCATTTGCAATTTGTGGTGTGTTTCCGGTACGGATCAGATTTCTGATCGCGTCGGTAACTATCATATACTCAGCGGCAAGCGCGCGTCCACCGCCTTTTTTCTGAATGAGCTGCTGTGTAAGTACAGCAACAAGACACATGGAAAGCTGAAGCCTGATCTGAGGCTGAAGGCCTTCCGGGAAAACCTGAACCATACGGTCAACCGAATCTGCTGCCGAACCTGTATGAAGAGTTCCGAAAACAAGATGTCCTGTCTCGGCAGCCGTGATCGCTGTTTCTATCGTATCCCTGTCACGCATCTCGCCAATAAGGATAACGTTGGGATCTTCACGAAGCGAAGCCCTAAGTCCCATCGCAAAGCTCTTTGTATCTTTGCCGACTTCTCTTTGATTGATAGCACATTTATCGGGATGATAAATATACTCAACAGGATCCTCAAGCGTAACTATATGTCTTTTATAATTGTGATTTATATTATCGAGAAGAGCCGCAAGTGTAGTTGATTTACCTGAGCCCGTCTCTCCCGTAACAAGAACTATTCCTTTGTGAAGCTTGGGAAGATCCAAAACCGCAAGGGGCAGTCCGAGTGTTTCAAGGTCAGGTATCTCTTCGGACAATATACGAAGAGCCAGCGAAGGAATACCCTGCTGCTTAAAAAGATGAATACGACAACGATTACCCGCAAATGAATCTGCCGCATCCAGTTCACCTTCCGTCATCAGCTTATTAAAAGCCTCCTCACTTCCGGAAACTGTCCTTGCCATGGAAAGGCAATCCTCTTTTGTAAGTATCTGATCGGACATATCTTCAAGATCGCCGCTTTTTCTGTATTTTGGCGGAAGATCACATATAAGATGGATATCCGATGCTCCGTCCGCTTTTGCTTTTGCTACAAGCTCGTCCATTGTCATCATAAGTCTACCTCATTAATGATCCGAAGCACCTCGAACGGTGTCGTGATCCCTTCCTTAACCAAAGCAAGTGCGTTCTCCTTCAGTGACACAAACTCACTGCCTTCTTTACCCAGTATCTTTTCTATCTCTCCCCTGCCTTCGTTTTTATATATTGCATTCCTGACATCGGGAGTACATTCCATAATCTCATATACAGCGATCCTGCCACTGTATCCCGTATCAAAACAGTGCTGACATCCTTTTCCCCGTCTGAACGTAAGCCCTTCTTCATATTGCATGCCAAGGGTTTCAAGTTCTTCAAATGACGGAGTATACTCTTCGCCGCAATGAGGACAGATCCGTCTTACGAGTCTTTGCGAAATAACGCCTCGAAGAGTAGCGGAAACCAGATACGGCTCGACACCAATATCCACAAGTCGCTCAATTGCTCCGACAGCATCGTTGGTATGTATGGTACTTAAAACATAACGACCGGTAAGTGCAGCTCTCATAGCGATCTCTGCTGTCTCCCCGTCTCGGATCTCACCTACCGAAACAATGTCCGGATCCTGACGAAGGATGGCTCTTAAGCCGTTTGCAAAAGTCATATCCGTTTTGGTGTTGATCTGGACCTGATTAAGTCCGTCCAGATTATACTCTATAGGGTCCTCAAGAGTAACCACATTAACATCTCTGGTATTTAACTCATTAAGCATGGAATACATGGTGGTTGATTTACCCGAACCTGTGGGACCTACTATTAGAAGTACTCCGTTATGGTAATGAAGAAGTCTGTTAAACTTTTCCATATCCTTTCTTCTAAGTCCAAGTGATTCCTTGCTAATATTGGTATTAGACTTGTCAAGAAGCCTAAGAACCACTTTTTCTCCCCAGGCTATAGGAAGTGTGGACACACGCATATCTATATTTTTGCCCGCTACCGCTACCGCAAATCTTCCGTCCTGAGGAATTCTTTTTTCAGCAACGTCCATTCCGGACATTGTTTTTACTCTGGCTATGGTAGCTGCCATCGCATCCTTTGGAACCTTAAGAACATCTCTCATGATACCGTCAATTCTCATACGAACATCCATCTGATTTTCTCTGGGCTCCATATGGATATCGGATGCATGATCAAGTGCAGCTTTTTCTATTATTGAATTAACAAGTCTGATCGTGGGGGCACTCTCGGAGTCCGATCCGTCAGTACTTGAAATTATAAAATCAAAATTGGATTGACTGAATACATTGCTTGTTGCGGTTGAAACCTGACTGCCGCTTATTCCGGTCATTTCCTCGATAGCCTGTTTTGCGCCCTCAGTACCGTACAGGGTATTTATCGCACGCTCAACAGCATCCTTTGTCGCGATAAGAGGCACTATTCTCAGCCTTGAAGCCTTACGCACCTCATCAATACCGTAATAATTAAGGGGGTCATCCATCGCAACGTATAATACGTCGCCCTGCTTTCTTACGGGAACCATATGGTTTGATTTTGCCGTGTTCTTTTTAACAAGATTAGACAGTTCCGGAGGAATGCTTATCTGAAGCAGATCAATGTAATCAACCTCAAGCTGTATCGCCAGTGTCTGTGCCATTTCCTCAGCTGTAACTATCTTATGATTAACAAGAACTTCACCAAGTTTTTCATGAGTTTGTTTTTGCATGTCCAGTGCATATGACAGCTCATTTTCAGTGATAAGTCCTCTTTCTATAAGAAGATCACCTATCCTCTTTTTTGCCATAAACCACTCTCCTTATCGATGTCTTTTTACTCTCTGTTTTCATAAGCTACGAGATGTTCTTCTCCGTAAAGCTTACGAAGCTTTGGCTTTTCTATTTTTCCCGTGGGATTTCTGGGAACATCAGCAAATATGATCTTTCTGGGTCTTTTGTATCTCGGAAGTTCCTGACAGAACTCATTTATCTCTTCTTCTGTAGCACTTACTCCATCTTTAAGCTGAATGATCGCGCCGGCTATCTCTCCCAGTCTCTTATCCGGAAGTCCTATAACCGCCACATCGCTTATCTTGTCATTACTTCTGAGGAAATCTTCTATCTGAACCGGATACAGGTTCTCTCCTCCGCTTACGATGACATCCTTTTTCCTGTCAACGAGGAAAATAAATCCGTCCTCATCCTGCATTGCGACATCTCCGGTATAAAGCCAACCGTCTTTTAAACATTCTGCGGTAGCTTCCGGGTTGTTGTAATAACAGGTCATAACTCCCGGGCCTTTTACAAGAAGCTCTCCGGCATCTCCCTTTTTAACATCCTTACCGTCTTCATCCACTATACGGCATTCCCATCCATATCCCGGAACTCCGATAGCTCCGACTTTGTGAATATTTTCTACGCCGAGATGTACGCATCCCGGTCCAATGGATTCCGAAAGTCCGTAATTGGTATCATACTGATGATGAGGGAAATACGACTTCCATCTTCTGATAAGTGAAGGCGGAACAGGCTGTGCTCCTATATGCATGAGTCTCCACTGGGACAGCTCATAATCCTCTATCTTAATATCTCCTCTGTCGAGTGCATCAAGTATATCCTGAGCCCAGGGAACAAGAAGCCATACTATTGTTGCCTTTTCGCGGCTTACGGTTTCAAAAATCTGTTCAGGAGAAGTACCCTGTAAGAGTACTGCCTTAGAACCGGAAAACAGGCTTCCGAACCAATGCATCTTTGCTCCCGTGTGATACAACGGAGGAATGCAAAGGAAAACATCCTCCCTTGTCTGACCGTGGTGATTCTGTTCTACAGCACATGAATGCATAAGGCTTTGGTGATTATGTAAAATTGCCTTGGGAAATCCTGTTGTTCCCGAA
>JAILKW010000074.1 GCA_024693455.1 Lachnospiraceae bacterium | reverse complement strand
AACAGCATTTGTAAGAAGGTTTAGTACTATCTGTTTTATCTTTCCGTCATCACCGTTTAATACCTTCGGGATAGAAGGATCTATTCTGGTATTAAATTCAAGTTCCTTCTCCCTGCTTCTAACCCTTATCATAAGGCAAAGGGACTTAAGCAGCTCCTCTACGACATACTCCCTTTCAACAAGATTCATCTTACCGGATTCTATCTTGGAAAGATCTAAGATATCATTGATAAGCGACAGCAAGGATTCCGATGCGCGTTTTATGGAAACCGCATATCCGGTTACCGTTTTGGCATATTCTTCGTGATCGCCCTTCCTGTCTTCACGCAGGATCATCTCATCCATACCCATAATGGTATTGATGGGCGTTCGGATCTCATGAGACATATTAGCCAAAAATCTTGATTTTGCTCCGTTTGCTCTTTCCGCTTCTTCTTTTGCCTCCCTTATCCTTTCGTATTGCCGTCTTACGATGGTTCCCTTTATTATCCACCAGACCACTCCCGCAACAACTCCCACAACTATAAGGAAGATGAGTGCTTTTACGGCAAAAAGTTCAAAAAACTTCGGTTTTTTGTATATGGAAAAAGTCTCATCCCTAAGTACGTTTCTTGTTATGGGATCCAGGATCTCAACATGAAGCGTATATTGTCCGTAAGGAAGATTCGTATAATCAAGCGGTTTTAAATTAGCCTGATAGGTAAAACTACCCTCATCCCGTACTCCCTCAAGATATATGTGAATGAGAGGATTCGAAAGTGAATAATTAAGTATTGACGGACGGATCTGTATTCTTCCGTCTCCGGCCGGTATAACATAACCTCCGTCACTTTCGGGAGCTATGTTCTTATCTTCATAGGTAACCGTATTCATACGAATGAAATAATTACTGAAATCCTGCTCTATCCTGTCTGTATAAACTCTTCTGACTCCGTCTGTACAGCAAAGAAAAAGAGTATTATCCGATGAAAAGCTGACATTCCATGAATTGGCGGTAAGTGATGTGGTAAATCCCCTTGCCCTGTCCAAAAGGTAATATCTGTAGTCTCCGTTCTCCAGAAGATCCTCAAGACTTAATACATATATCCCGGCGCTTGAAAAAACCCAGGCTTCTTTTTCTTCATTTATGTATATGTCATAGTTATTGGTATAAGGAAACGAATCCAGTTTCTTTACGGAATAACCGTTATCATAAAAAAGAGCGCTGCTGGTTATGTATATATACCCTTCGTCTACAGAAATTATCCTAAGTACGACCTGGGAAAGCAGTCCATCCTCTATCCCTTTTTTCTTTGTGATCTTACCGTCTTTTATATAGTAGATACCGTCTCCGTCGGAACCGGCTATTATCGTTCCGTCTTCTTCCTCCATCATGCAAAGGATCTGTGCCTCTATACCTTCTTCGGAAGCCATCGTCCTTTCTATTTTTTCGTTTTTAATGAAATTAAGTCCTTCGTTACTGGATGCAACTATAGTCCCGTCTTTAAGTTCAATCGCACATCTGAACCTTCCTCCGACAGTACCTTTTTCTCCTTCATTATAATTGACTATCCTTCCATCAGCCTTTATCTCAACAAGTCCGTCAACTCCGTAAGTACTGACCCAGACATTTCTGTGCCTGTCAACCAGGATATGCCTTATCCTTACACCTTCAAACTTCTTAAGGAAGCCGTAATTTCTAACATCATATGTTACGGTGTTTATTACATAAAGTCCGTCATCGGTTCCAACATATAATTCGCTGCCCTTGAACGCCACACTGTTTACAACTTTTTTTTCAATCTCCGCCTTAACGAAAACGTCCATAAAAGGATTGACCGAATACTCTATTATCCCCTGTTTGTTCGATACAAACCAAACGTTTCCCTGATAATCCTTAATTACACCGGAGACTGATGAATTAAAGGAATTTTGCATAAGATAAGTAACGGAATAATCATTTTTTTGAATAAAACCCATTCCGTTTTCCGCACAGAAAAAATATCCGTTCAGTACGGGATCGTACATTATGTCGTTAAAATATTTTACATCATCCGTTTCATATCGTTCTACAAGCTTGATCCTGTTATTGCTGAAATTAATACGATCTATTATCCCTGTAGAAGTACCTACCAGAAAATCCTCCTTCTCATTCCGGCTTATCGCAGTATAATATACTCCCTCGGCATCCATCTCCAGAGAATCCACAAGTCTTCCGTCTTTTTCAAAAAAGAGAGTGCCTCCGTTGGTGACGCCGGCTATCATACCGTCACCCACATTGGTAAGTGTCCTTACTCCCGTTATGTTTCTAAGGTTATAGGTCTCGACCTCATTATTCAAAAGGATGACAGATATGTCCGTAATCGTACCTACAATGATATGTCCTTTATCGTCCTCACATATTGAACGGATGGAGTTTGAAGCAAGTCCCCCATCCATCGTATAAGCAAAACTTTCCTTTAATTCCGGATCAAAACAAACAAGCCCCGCATCATTCGTTCCAACCCAGAGTTTTCCGCGCGAATCCACAAAAAGCGCCATTACGTTGCAGATTTCGACACCTATATCGGCTTTTTCAAATTTATATCCGTCATAACGATAAAGACCCGAATATGTTCCGATCCATATATATCCGTCATTTGTCTGAGTAACAGCGTTAATTTCCGCGGATATAAGGCCCTTTGTATAGTCATAATAAATCGCTTCGTAATCGGCAAGAAAATCCACAACTCCCGCCCTGTTTACCGCATCCGATCTGACAGAAAGACAAAGAAGCATAATTATACAAAAAACCGCTCCTGTAATATATGTCGTAACCTTTTTTATCATTAACAAATTCCCCTCTTTTAAGATACCTTTGCATCTTTTATACGGTTTACAATACTTTTGTATTCGGCCATGATCTCTTTATGATTTTCTTTGATAAAGTCTATATTTTCATCCTTGGCCGCAAACTCAAGACTCTTTGCCCTCTCCGACAATTCCATTATTCCCAGAGTCTTTGAAGTACTTTTAAGAGCATGAACCATCACCTCGTAATTGCTCCAGTCCCCACTTTCATAGTATGAAGAGATTGCCGACATCTTATCATCATACGAATCCACGTAGTCACTTATCATCTCAAAATAAAATTCTTCCTCATCACCGCAAAAGCTAAGTCCGATTTCGGTATCAATACCTATTTGCGAAAGTTTTTCTATAGATGAGATTTCTTTGTTATTATCCTCATTACCCGAAACATCCGAAGCGATATTTTCATAAGGCGCGTTATCGTATCCATCGTCATCCCTGCGTATCTCTTCATAGGTACATTCAAGCAGATATTCGGAAAGCATATCCACAAGACTCTTTAACTCAATAGGTTTGGAAAGATAATCGTCAAAACCACTGTTTATATACATCTCTTTTGCACCTACAACCGCATTGGCTGTAAGTGCTATCATTGTTGTGCCTTTGGGAATAAGCCCTGCTTCTTTTAACTTATGAAGTGTCTCTATTCCGTCCATTATCGGCATCATATGGTCAAGAAAAACGATGTCGTAGTTCTTTTTTCCCATGATCTCAATAGCTTCAGCCCCGGAAAATGCCATATCCGGTTCAATACCGCAAAGCTTAAACAGGTTTTTTGCCACCTTAAGATTCATCTCGTTATCATCAACAACAAGGATTCTGGCTCCGGGAGCATAAATAAGATCTCTTTCGCCCCGGATCTCATTTTTGGCTTTCAGTCTTTCAACATAATTTCCTATGGGTTCCTTTTCGCCTATCCCCTGTTTTAGGTAAAAGAAAAATTCGGATCCTTTTCCGTACTCGCTTTCAACATGGATCTCACTTCCCATCAAAGCAAGAAGCCTTGTTACTATCGACATTCCAAGGCCCGTTCCTTCGATATGACGATTTCTTTGTTCCTCAAGCCTTTCAAATGACAGATAAAGCTTATCCTTATCTTCATCTT
>JAILKW010000057.1 GCA_024693455.1 Lachnospiraceae bacterium | reverse complement strand
AGGAGCATTATGAAGCACGCCTTGAGGCATACAATAATAGGCTGTCCTACATCAGAGAGATTATGGTGGGAATTATAGGTAAGAGCTCCGAAGATATAAACTTTCATAGTGAAGCACTGAGGAAGTTTGAGGAAGAGGTTTTCGGTGAAGAAGGGTCAAAGAAGGCAGATATTTTCTTTGATGCATACCCTATTCGTGGAAATGCCAAAACCAATAAGCTGTTTGCATTTGAAAATATCACTCCGCATAGTATGTTCAAAGATCCCACGCCATTAAGACTTCTTAAGGTAATACCGGATGTTATCTTTGAATTCCGTTTTCTTATCAAGGATTCTGTTGCAATCCCTGAAATGACAAAAGAAAAAAAGGCCGAGCTATTCAAAAGAATCATTTCAGATTTGGGAATGGGTGCAAAGACTAACGTCGGATTCGGTATTATGGAAGAATATACGGGTGATGTATCGATCAGAAAAACCGAGAACACAGAACAGAGCTTTTCTTCGAAAGAAAAAAATAAGAATAATGTCGGTAACCCTAACGACATGAATAAAGGTCAACAGGAAGGTAAGTGTAAAAAATGTGGCAGACCGGCTTCGAAGAGAGATGATGGAAGTTATTTTGCTCTGTGTAAGGAATGTTCAGCCGAGGCACCGAAATGTAAAAAATGCAATAAGAAAAAAGTTAACTGGGATTCGAGAAATAACAAGTGGTATCCTACATGCCCTGCTTGCCGTTAATCTGTCGATTGGGTGTGTTTTCCGGGAGGACATCCTATGCTCAAAGAATACGAACTCTGGCTTGATGAAAGCGGAAGTTTTGAAAACGAACGTGAAAATGCCAAAGACAAAGAAAAATTTCCATGGGGCTTCCATCCGTCTCTTATAGGCGGATGGCTTGTCCCCTATAGGCACTACCGCCAGGAGGAGTTCTCGGACTATGTTATCGCCGATCCCGAAGGTGAGCAGTACCATGTTGCAGGCATTGATAAGGATGAGGGAAAAAGACTCGCTTTTGATTCTATGAGGGCTATCAGCCAAAAAGATAACGGTAAAATGGTGCTCTTCCAGAATAAAGAGCTTGAGGATCCCGGAAATCGTGAATTATACCTGAGACTCATGGCGGCAGGATTGCTCCAGCTCATCCAGGGGCTTAATGCCGCTCATGAGAGCATTAAATTGCATGTCATCATTGCCAGAAGAATGGATATGACCCGGGAAAATCAGGATGAACGGGCGATCAATGATGATGAATACATTCATATGCTCAAACGGTATATTTTGTCCAAAAAGCGTGCCGGACGGGTGTCCCTTCATGAAGATACGGAGATGTCTATCAGTGTTGACTCGGGAAGAAAAGACAATCGCCTTAAAATGGCTGATTATGTGTGCCATACCGAGCTTACGCTGTATAGCGGAATGTATACCGAAAAAGAAATCGGCGAGTATGAAACTTTAAGAAAAAAAGGATATAGCTATTCATTTACGGAAAATACTACGGAAAACAGCATCAACATTGCTCTTGCACAGGGAAATATAGCAGATGCACTGAAGACGGCTGTTATTAACTGTAATTCGGATCAACTCGACAAAATGCTTGCTCTGATCGGAAGCAAAATAAGTGCTATGGGCTATAGAGGTGGCAAGGTACATTTGGATCAGTGTACACGGGAATTTACCACTTATGTCTATATGGAGGATGATTACGAGCGGAGTGAGAGCTATCTGGAGACGCTTCTGGATGTGGTGATCCCCTTCTTTGAAGAGAGGAGGCTGCCGGTTGAACGTTTCAGATTTGCAATGGAACTTTTGCTTGCCGATATGTATTTGAGAGAGGGCGATATCGAGAAGGCACATAAAGAAATGGAAAAGTGCCGGAAGGCAGAGGCTGAGCTTCCGGCAAGTCTTGAAAATCTACTTGCTCATTACCAGCTTTTGGAAAAAGAGTCTCTTCTTGCCATAGACAGTTTTGACTTCAAAAAAGGCAATGAGATCATGGATGGTGCATGTAAAGGCTTTGAACAATTCCTGGAATGTGTCACTCTTGTGGAGGCCGTGAAGGACAAGTTTAAAAATGCGATATCAGAGTATTATGGCGATGCACTCTGCATGAAAATATATGCGGAATTGTTCCTGCAGCGATTTGCGCCGGAGATATCAGACAGACTTGTAAATGAATCCGATATTGCACTTGAGCAGTACGGACCGCACGAAGGAGAGCTTGAGAGACACAGGGAATATCGTAGCGTTATAGAGACTCAAAGAGGCAATTATGATGCTGCCGTAAAATGGCTTCTTATGACTCAAAAGGGCCGCATTAATATGGATTCCCTTACAGATGGAACTAAGCTTATAAAAGAGGATTATAGCTCATTTTTAAAGAGTGTGATCGAGAGCGAGAGCAAAGTTTCCGGAAGATATTATCTCATGTATTACGTGAAGATCATGGCAGAGGCGGCTTTGTCCGAGGATGAAACGATCAGGGCTATGGCGGATGATATGGCTGACGTGCTTTACAGTAGGGATAATTCCGGAATTCACGAAAAAGAAGATCTGAAGGGCGTTGAACTTCATAGAACGGATCATGGCACAATGACTGCGGAAAGGGTTGTACGGGATCTTGATAATGTGCTCAGAAGATCAACCTACATTGATTATCATCCCCTTGAAGTGAATTATTGGAAGCAGGCAACATACAGAATGGTAAAAAAGCAATATACAGCCGCTGTAGAACTGTATAAAAAGGCTCTTAAAGTGTGCTATGCCTACTCAGACTATATACAGCTTGCTGTAATAGGTCTGGGGATCAGGGCAGAGTATATAGTATGCCTTATTGATAAAGGTGATGCCAAGGCAATTGTTTCTGAGTACAAAAAACTTTTTCAGAAGGCGGACGAGCTTATGAAGTCCACTTCCATATCTTCAATACGCGATTTTATTTCAACTATACAAAAGGCTGTTACCGAGGCAAATGAAAACGGTGTGCTTAACAGAGAAAAAATGTGGAGTGCATCAAGACTTATTACCTTTTAGGAGATATCCCCTATGCCCGCTCTTTATATCCGTGAACAGGGAAGTACTATAAAACGAGTCAGTGAGCGAATAGTTGTGGTGAACAAGGGAAAGGAGATCCTTGAGATACCGATCGCCGATGTGGATTCACTTGCTGTTTTCGGAAGCGTACAGATCACGACTCCTGCTCTTCAGATGCTGATGGAGCGGGGGATAGACGTGAATTACTTTTCGTACGCC
>JAILKW010000050.1 GCA_024693455.1 Lachnospiraceae bacterium | reverse complement strand
GAGGAGAGAAACGAAGATACTCTTAAGGCTACGGTAAAGAGTATATATGAGGCACTTCGTGTTACCGAAAAATACATGTCAAACAGGTATGAATATATAAAATGTTTTTTACCTGAAAACATTACATTCATTACAACTCAGGAGCTTTTGGATCGTTATCCCGATAAAAGTACAAAAGAAAGAGAGTATCTTGCGGCTAAAGAATACGGTGCTATATTCCTTCAGAAGATAGGTGATCTTTTAAGCAATGGACAAAAGCATGACGGAAGGGCACCCGATTATGATGATTGGGAGCTAAACGGAGATATCATCGTATATTATCCGGTCCTTGATATTTCCCTGGAGCTTTCTTCAATGGGTATCCGTGTGGATGAGACCTCTCTTGCCACGCAGCTTGAAAAAGCCGGATGCACGGAAAGAAGGGAACTTCCTTTCCAAAAAGCAATCCTTGAAAAGAGACTTCCTCTTACAATTGGGGGAGGTATAGGACAGAGCAGGATCTGTATGTTTTTCCTTCGTAAATGTCATATCGGAGAGGTTCAGGTTTCCATTTGGCCGGAGGAAGATGTTGAAAATGCGAGAAAAAAAGGAGTTATAATTCTTTAATGAATACTGAACTTAGTACAATATTAAACGGTCCGCAGCTAGAGGGAGTGATCACAACCGAAGGACCTGTGCTTATCCTCGCCGGAGCAGGCAGCGGAAAGACCAGAGTGCTGGTTCACAGGATAGCTTATCTTATAGATGAAAAAAACGTATCGCCATGGCAGATCATGGCGATAACTTTTACCAATAAAGCAGCCGGGGAAATGAAAAACAGGGTGTCAAATGAAATCGGACCTCAGGGTGACGGTGTATGGATATCCACATTTCATTCTGCCTGTGTCAGAATACTTCGCAGATTTGCGGATCACATCGGTTATGATACCAATTTTTCCATTTACGACAGTGATGATTCAAAAACCGTAATGAAAAATATCTTAAAGGACCTCAATATTGATTCAAAGCGATGGAAGGAGAGATTTTTTCTTGGAGAGATAAGCTCCGCCAAAAATGAACTCATAGGTCCCGAGGAATATGCTTCGAGAATATCAAGCGATCCCACTCAAAGAATGCTTCTTAGGGTGTACAGGGAGTATCAGTCCAGACTGCGTGCAAGTAATGCCATGGATTTTGATGATCTTATCATAAATACAGTTATGTTGTTTAAGACTGATGTAGAGGTTCTTAATAATTATAACAACAAGTTAAAATACATAATGGTGGATGAGTATCAGGATACCAATACGGCGCAGTTTGAGCTGGTAAGACTTCTTGCCGGGAGCAAAAATCTTTGCGTTGTGGGTGACGACGATCAGTCGATCTACAAATTCAGAGGTGCCAATATACGAAACATCCTGGATTTTGAGAGACATTTTCCCGATGCAAAGGTTATAAGGCTTGAACAGAACTACAGGTCTGTAGGTAATATTCTTGATGCGGCAAACGGAGTTATTGCCAATAACCTTGGGAGAAAAACAAAAAAACTGTGGACAGATAAGAATGCCGGTGAGAAAATACATGTAAGGGGTTTTGATTCGGCATACGAGGAGGCTTCGTATATTGCGGGCAACATTAAGAGCAGAGTTTACAAGGGTGAAGGCAGATACGGTGATTTTGCCGTACTTTACCGTACCAATGCTCAGTCACGTATGCTTGAAGAAAAATTCCTCTATGAAAATATTCCCTACAAAATAGTAGGTGGTGTTAATTTCTATCAGCGAAGAGAGATAAAGGATATACTTGCCTATCTTAGGATAATAGATAATCCAAAGGATGATGTGGCTGTAAGACGAATACTTAATGTTCCAAAGCGTGGCATTGGAGCGGCAAGTGAGAATAAGGTATCGGATTACGCAGCCGAACATGATATCAGTTTTTACGAGGCGCTTTCAGGTGCGAGAAGCAATCCTCTTTTTGGAAGATCAGGAGGAAAACTGGCAGGCTTTTATGATTTTATAGAAGAAAAAAAGCTTGCGGCGGGAAACGAGTCTGTAAGCGGACTTATAAAAAGCCTGCTGGAAGATACAGGATACAGTGCGGAACTTAAAGCAGAGCATACGGATGACAGCGAAAACAGACTTTTGAATTTGGATGAATTTATCTCAAAGGCTGCTGACTATGAAACTACAGCAGAAGAGCCGACTTTATCAGGATTTTTGGAGGAGGTTTCTCTTATAGCGGATATAGATTCTCTTGTAGAGGGAGAGGAATATGTGGTTCTTATGACTCTT
>JAILKW010000338.1 GCA_024693455.1 Lachnospiraceae bacterium | reverse complement strand
GCTATCTCAACCCGGACAGTCTGCTCACCAAGTTCAAGACCGCTTGCATCAACGCTGCCCGTTATGTCTTCGGCTTTCAGTTTTTCAAGATCGTCTTCATATCCGGTAACCTTTACCTGCAACGTATCCTGTATAAATGATGCACTCTTACCCTCACCCACATTCCTTATGGTGAAGTTGCTCGTGCTGACATCAAAGGATTTTTCGGACACATCTTTTAGCTTGATTATGATGTTAACATGTGAATCCTGACCGCTCGCAAGTGAAATCCCCTTAGGCAGATATTCCGATATATCAACCGTTGTAGACATGCTCTTTGTTACGTTGGAAAGGTTAACGGCTGAACCCGGTATTTTTATAGCCGTTAGTTTATTAAGCGCCTTTGCCTTACCTCTTATCGAAATCCTCTCCGGATCCGTGGTTATGGAATCAAGCGAAAGCCCTTCGGCAAGTTTGCCCGAAGTTTCCACATGAATCTCTATCTCAACTTCACTTTGGAGAGACGCTTTTACCTTCACGGTATTTTCCGAAAGCGTAAGCTGTGTGGCATTGACTTCATTACCGTCAGCATCAAAACACTTTGGCACCACCCTAAGCGTAACATCTTCATTAAGACCGTCAACATCACACGCAGCACTTACATAACTGATCGTGGAGACAATTTCTTCCGGTCCGGAAACCGTAATAACATTCGGTACCACCGAAACATCACTTACAACATATCCGTCCGAAGGTTCACCTTCTACATCACCCTCTATTATAAATTTGGAGGTCTGAAGATTTGATACAGTGACCTCAAGATAGTGAACCTTTGTAGATATCGTCACTTGTTTTGAGTAGGTCTTTGCGTAAATATCTATCGGAACTCTTGATTCATCTTCGATATTAGAAAAATCCGCCACGGCTTCAAAATCAGCATTGGTAAGCCGGTCAAAAACCGATCTTTTGGCAGATGCCCTGAATGTAACTGCTCCGGTTCCGAGAAGTGAAATGTACTTACCTTCGCTTTCCAAAACATTCTGATTTTTAATCTGTATAGGTACTGTAAAGTTGCCTGATTTATTGGGGTTATCAACATTAACGACAACAAACCATACAGCCACAGCAAAAAGCACAGCTATAACTTTCAGTCCGACATTATAGGTAAAAACCTTGATTAACTTACTTCCCATCGCCGGTTGTCCTCCTTCTGAAGAATCTGTATCTGTCACTTCTGCGGATTCTTTTAGCAGATTCATTCTTCTGGATATGCCTTAAAATATCTTCAAGGCCACTCATACTTATATCTCTTTGTATCCTGCCATCCCGTGCGATCGATACCTTTCCGGTCTCTTCCGACACGATTATGGTAAGTGCATCGGATACTTCACTGACACCAAGCGCCGCTCTGTGCCTGGTTCCAAGATCCTTTGAGATACTCATATTTTCGGATAAAGGCAGGTAACAGGTTGCTGAAACTATCCTGTCCCCTCTTACTATCACAGCCCCGTCATGAAGAGGTGTGTTTTTTTCAAAAATATTTATAAGCAGCTGCTTGGTAAGCACTGCATCAACCGCTATTCCGGTCCTTTCGTATTCCGCAAGCTGCACATCCTGTTCCACTACAATAAGTGCGCCCGTCTTAACCGCACCCATCTCATAGCAGGCTTTAACAAGATCCACTATGGTATGATCATCAAAACGAACAGCTGTGTCTCTGCCCAATCCGGCAAAGAACGCAAAAATAATATTTCTTCTTCCCAGCTGCTCCAGTGCATGCCTCAGTTCCGGCTGGAAAACCACTATAAGTGCGATAAGACCCGCATTAAGCAGCTTTGCTCCCAACCATAGAATAGTAGTCATTTGGAAAGCCGCAGCCATAACGAAAAAGAGCGCTATCACTATAATGCCTCTGAATAACATCCACGCTCTGGTGTTCTTGATCCAAACCAAGATCGCATAGATAAACGCAGCTATGATAGCTATCTCTATTAAATCCGTAATACTCACCGGCGGTATTGTGAAACCGATATGGTCCGTGAGCCATACATCTATCTCCTCAATGAGCGCTATCACCCTTTTCTTCTCCTTTTCTCTTTTTAGTCCTTGAAACCATTGTTATCCTTTTTATTTTTTTCTCCTCATCCGCAAGTTTTATCTTGGGAACAGCTTTGACATAATAATAATAATCATCATCCTCAAACTGTACTTTTTCAACTCTGTTATAATCCAGATCCTGGAACATGAAACACATAAAAAAGCCAAGTGCAAGAACCACCAGATTGCTGATAATAAGCTCTCCTATCCTTCCTCTGTTATTGAGAAACAAAAGACCTCCGAGCATAATTATCGTCTCGGCCAAAGTCCCCAAAAACACAGATAGCAGCCAGCTGTGAGGAGTTGACGTACTCCTTATAAGTCCGACCAAAACAAACATACTTACCATGGCTATAAGATAAATATAAAACATGGGACTCGCGAACATATTCTGCAATATCGAAAGAGCCGTCACATTTTCTTTACCTTCTATTATCGATGGTGTGTAATCTCTTACCATTTTGAGATAGTACGAAACAGTACTTCCCGCAATAACCGTAGTAACATCTCCCATACTGCCGAAAAGTCCGGACAATAGCGGCGCTGCGTAAGGGATGTGAAGCTCATAGCAAACTGTGATTCCCGGTATATGAATTATATATTTAGCCTGATATGTTTTAGCCAGCACCGAAAACAGTGCAAAAAGCAATA
>JAILKW010000286.1 GCA_024693455.1 Lachnospiraceae bacterium | reverse complement strand
TTTCCCCCTAAAAGTATATTTTGATTTTTTCATGATAAAGTGTTACGATAAATGGAACTATCATAAACATACTTTTAGGGGGAAATCATACATGAACACACCGGTTATAACGACTTTATGCTATATAGAAGATGACGGTCGTTACCTTATGATCCATAAGAACAAAAAGGAAAATGATATCAATGCCGGTAAATGGCTGGGCCTGGGAGGCCATAAGAAAGAAGGCGAAACCGCAGCACGCTGCCTGATGCGGGAAGTAAAGGAAGAGGCAGGCATTACTCTTTTAAGCCTTAATTTCAGGGGAATCGTACATTTTGTAAGTCCTTCAGACGAGGAATACATGTTTATCTATGTTTCCGACAATTTTGACGGCACACCCCGCCTTGAATGCGATGAAGGCGAGATAAAATGGATACCTAAATCCGATATCGAAACTCTAAACCTTTGGGAGGGAGACAAGATCTTTTTGTCTATCCTTGAAAGTTCAAATCAATTTTTTAACCTGACTCTTACATATGATGATAAGGGAAATCTTATAAGCAGTCATGATAAGCAGGAGCTTTATCAGGATAAGCACTGCATATCAAAGCACAGTGACAAGATAGCCTCTTGCGGCAAACGGGCTCTTATCGTCACGGGAAGAAATTCGGCAAAACGAAACGGCTCCCTGGATGACGTAATAAAAGCTCTCGATGAACATGGTATTACCTACACCGTTTTTAACGAAGTCGAGGAAAATCCTTCTGTAGAGACCATAATGAAGGGACGTGATGCCGGCGTAAATGCCGATGCCGATTTTGTTATAGGGATAGGAGGCGGGTCTCCCATGGACGCTGCCAAAGCCATTGCACTGATGCTTAAGAACAGGGGCCGCGGTATCGACTACCTCTATGAGAACGGCAATCCCAGCGATGCTCTTCCGGTAGTCTGTGTTCCGACAACCTGCGGTACAGGCTCGGAAGCCACGGCAGTTTCCGTTCTTACAAGACGATCACTCGGTCTTAAAGGCTCCATTCCTTACAAGATCATGCCTGAGTACGGCTTTTCCAATATAAAATATCTGCGGGCAACCGATATGCAGATAATCAGGAATACAGCAATAGATGCTTTTTCACATCTTGTTGAAAGCTATATTAATTCAAAAGCAACGGAGCTTAGTCGTGCCATAGCAATAGAAGGTTTCCACAAATTCAGATATGTCAAAGAAGCCCTCTTGTCAAAATACACACCCAACGATGATACATTAAACAATCTGCTTACCATGTCCACTCTTGCGGGAATGGCTATAGCAATAGACGGAACGGGGCTTCCTCACGCGCTTTCATATCACCTTACACTTGAAGGTAATATTCCGCACGGACCGGCCGTTGGATATTTCATCCCGGGTTATCTGAATGCTGCAGGCTCTCTGGCAGACCTGATATTTGATGTAATAAAGATCTCGGATGCCGAAGATCTTAAAGAACTCTTCATGAGACTTTATCATTTTGAACGTATAGATAAAGACATGATAATGAGATCGATAAATGATGTTGCGGGAAATCAGGCTAAGCTCGATACTGCTCCCTTCTATGCAGGCAAGCATCTCCTTAAGGACATGGCTGATTTTATGTGCTAAAGCATCAAGTTATGAATAAATTAAATTTTATTATAATAAAAGCGCTCTGCAGATCTGCAGAGCGCTTGTACCCCGACTGAGTATAGTTTGTCATAACCCCCACCTACGCTAACGCTTAGAGGTGGGGGATTTCTCCGACTGAGTTAAAATCCCAGATCCTCGTTTACAAGGATAACATGGATACGGTCCTTCTGCCTTGAATATCTTGTGATAAGGAACTGACAGCAGATGGTATCCGGAGATTTGCAGTTTGCACAGGCTCCTGTTTTGGCACAGGGTGTATTAAGTCCGAACCTTTGAGCGTTTGCGGGAGCTGCCAGATTTCTGGCTCTTTTCATCGCACCGTCAACATCATCCGCAACCTTGTTCATTCCTATAATGAAGAGCACCTTTTTAGGGCCGTAGGAAATAGCCGAAACACGATTGGCATTGCCATCTATATTAACAAGGACACCGTCCTCCGTAATGGCATTGGCACTTGAAATATAAAAGTCACAGCTGTATGCCATAAGTGTAGCAGCCTCTTTATCCTCAGCCTCATGTCTGTCTATATATTCGTAATTTCCCTCTTTTACAGCATCCAAAAGTCCGATCTGTTCGGCACTTCTGACACCTCCGTTGGTAACCTTGCTGCCTTCGGGGATCAAAGAAAGTGCAAGTTTTTTAGCTTCTTCCTTTGATGCAGCATAGTAGGCAGTCATATTCCTGCTTTCAAGCCCCTTCATCACCTTCTGAGCCAAAAGCTCATTTCTTTTATAAATCATCTCTTCCATAATTTCCTCCACTTTGTTTAACTTACAAACAGCACCCTAATTTTATACCAAACACATACAGTTAATCAACAAAAATCCTGCTGCTGTACGTTGACCAGAAATAGTTCATTTTATAAGATGATAAACTGCCTTCGGGAACAAATATATCAGCGCTGCACCCATCAAGCAATCCCCGTCCCACCCTGAGATTTTCGGGTGATGACACGGTAATTATTATCTTTTTCAGATTGTTGCAGCCACTGAAAATACCGTCAGAAATATATATCACCTCTTTGTCATTTATAAATTCAGGAATTAATATTTCTTCACTGTTTCTCAATTCTTCCGTAATACCGGTCAGTTTTATTCCGTTATCATACTCCTCAAAAATAAAGCCCTCTTCGTTTCCATTGTATGAAACCGTATCTTTTGATACCTCTTTTGAATTGTAGGCACCATCAAAATCCGTGTGAGAATAATCTTTATGCCTTGCCTTTAAGTCATTTATAAGGTTATAGGTGTAATATGCCGCGCCATCATTTGTAAGATGGTAATTGCTATCGTAAAAATACGATTTATCCATAACCGAGCTGCTTGTCCCACCCAAAAGATGAGTACCCAGCTTATTTAAAAGAGCTGTTTCGTATGATTTTATCTGCTCTTTATCCGCTCTTACAGCGGAATTATTGATCGGAGATAACCTAAAATATACCTTCGTCCCGTTCTTTTCACCGTTTTTGATAAACCGGACCACGTATTTAAAGAAATCATTTTCCAAAATATCTTCATCAAACACTATTGACGTATCACTGTCATAACCTCCCGGCATTATATTGGTATTTCTTTCAGCCTCCATATCACCGTATTTATTAAAGTTATCCTTAATATATATGCCGTTGTTTTTGGCAGAACTTTTTCCGTCCCACACAACTGCCTTAAACTTTTCCGCAATATATGGCAGAAGTTTATTCAGCGCTTCGTTTCTTTCATCGGTTTCAAGAGAAAACAAAAACGAAAAACCTTTCTTTCCAAGAGCCTGCCAATAATATTTTCCGTCGAAATACCCCCTTAGGGCATCCTCCTGTTGTTCGGGAATTATTATCACTATATCGTCCCTGTGCAAATAAGGAGCCGAAAGTTCAAGCATCAGCTTTGTACCGAGACTGCCGTAAAGTCCGAAATTTATTACCTTGTAATCTTTAATCCTGTTTGGATTTTCCGGGACTTTTATATCTGCCCCAAACTCAGCTTCAAGCATCCCACTGTTAATTCCGAAAGCAACAGCACTTCCGCCTGCCGTTATCACCCTTTTTCCTTCGGTGTTCTTTATGAGCTCAAGCTTTTCTCCCAGTTCCGACAGATATGAGCCCTCATACGGATCCGGAAGCAGAAAAAATACAACGGAAGCCGCGATCAATAAAGAAGCATATAATACCGCAAAGAAAATAAGGGACTTTTTTAAATTTATCCTTAATTTATTATTCTTATGATCTATGATAATTCCCTCCCCAGATCTTTTATCAGCTTCTTTGTCCTTATTTTTACTCCTTCCGTTGAAAGATGATTGTCCGTACCGTAAAGATACCTTCCTTCAAACAGACTGTCATTTATATCGGAGATCACCGGGATCACAAGCTCATCCCTCAAATATTTATCCAGTTCATTTATCTTTTCTTTGGTGCTCTCCTTTGAAAGAGCCGCCCTATTTCTCGGCGCATAGGTAAAATACACCCTTATTCCCCTGTTCAAAAACTCCCTGCACATCTTATTAAACGGCTTTATATATGTATTTTCCGGAAAGCCTTCCTTTGCATACAAAACCGGAAGATCATATATGGGAGTATTATCGGAGGCATTCGGCCTGAACAAAACATAGTCCCCCGCTCCGTTATACACGGGAGAATCCGCCTCTTTTCCGTCTTCATCATATTCAAAAACACTCATGTTATAATCCCGTTTTTCCATACTTCTTTTTTCCGTAAGATAAGTGGAAAATGCCTGCCATACCCCTTCATATTCGGATAGATCAAGATCATCTAGCAAAGAATAATTTCCTTCCGTCATGGCAAAAACATGCCACTCAAGGTTATTTGCGATACAAAACTGACTCTGGGAAGCATCAAACTCAGGCGATAAAACAAGAATATCTCCCTCCATCATCTGCTCTCTTATAAGCCGGAGCTGATAAAGTGCATTTGTATAGGCAAAAACTCCCATATTGATAACCTTATATCCCGGAAAAGCCTCCTCTATCGCCCTGCTGTCATATCCGAATCTTGCGGATGATCCGGAGAAAAGTACTATCTTTTTCTCATCCGAAACAGCTTTAAGCGCTTCAAGCTTATCGGCAAAACCGTCAAAATAATTTCCGCTGTATACGGGAGCCGTTGCTGCGATCACTTTTAATCTGCCCACCCGGGCTCCCTCAAACGCCCTCGGCGAAAAATCCCTTACGTCGTCATTAATATAAAGAAGATTAATTTTTGCACCCTGAAATGCCCGGTCCGACACCTTAAGCAATCCCGTCGGAAGTACAATCTTATCTGCCTTTATATTTGAAAAGGCTTCGCTTTCCAAAGCATATACCTTTCGTCCCCCTATCTCACCCGGTATGATAAGATCGTCAAACAAAGACTTTTTGACTCCGGTTATCTTACACCCGTCCCCACTTTTTTCTGTAATAAAAAGATCTTCCTTTGTCCATTTCTTAAATATGGTTTTAAGTTTATCTCCATCTGTTTTGTCTATCCTGCTCCCGCATGTTACAAACTTCCCTTTATCTGTTTTAAAACCAAGCAAAGTCCCATCACCGTTATAATCGCACTGATCTGCCCTTAAAGTGTTTATCCCCCGGTGAAACAAAGGGACTTCAGCTTTTTCACCATTGTCGTAACAAATAGTTTTTGATTCCCTTTCGGTTAAAAGGGATATCGTTTCGATCCTTTGTATATCTTTTAGCTTAATAAAATATCTGTGAACATATCCGTCCCCTGCAGACTCATCTTCATCTATCTCATACTCACCATCATAGTCACAGCCTTTTACCGTAACTCCCGGAACAGTTTCAACCTCAAAGGAAACCTCTTTTCCCATTTTGCATTCCAAAACATTTTCCTTTGCTATATAGCCTTTGTCCTCCCGGAGCACAACCCAAAGATTTTCCGCAGCCTGCTGCCCTTTTGTCTTCGTACATCCTGTGATAAGCAAAACGGAAAGTGCCAGTAATATTAAATTTATATTTATTTTCATCGTTCTTCTTGTATTCATCTCATCCGTCTTTCCTTTGCGTTATTATATCACAAGATATGTAAAAAGGCTGATGTATCTTCCCGACACATCAGCCTCTTAATTTGCTTATTATTTCTCAACAGTCACATCAAAGAATGCTGCTATGATACTGACAACCGCTGCTATTCCAACGAGTACCATTCCGATGATAGCGCTCTTAAGATCCGCCATATTCTGTGCATTGTTCTCGAAGGTCATAACTGCTGCAATTCCGTTTATCCTGGCTGAAGCAAAATTCATAAGCCCTGAAATAAGAAGTGCGCTTGAAGCTACCGGAAGAATGTCTGCCCATACGGGAGTTCCTCTCATTCCTATTATCACATAAACGACCATGCAAACTATTGCTATCGCAAGACATGCTATAACCGGTGTGCTAACGCCGTTTCCGGCAAAATAATTTGTTTTTGTATTTATAACGTAGAAGATACATCCTAAAAGGGCAAGCACAGCAGAGATGCATGTGAATATCAACCCCAATGAAATTTTTCTTTGTGACATAACTTTTCCTCCCTATTATGCTTCCTTTTTATTTGTAGCTCTTACATACATAACTAAGTTGAGTAATGTAAGAAGTGCAAATATCACCTTAAGTGCCATGAATAAATTATCATACCATGTATTAACTTTTTCAAGATGTGTGGATGAAGAATATCCGTCCATTGCGTTTGAATTTGCAAGTGCATAAGCCTGATAGGTCATAACCTGCTTAAGTGCATTTGTAAGAACCGCATCCTTTTCTACATTCTTAACTGTCCAGTAAGGATACTTTTCGCTGACTGCCTGCATTGTGTTATCACCGGTATTACAGCTCATTGTAACTCCGTTTACAACGGCTTCCTTAAGGTGAACATAGTTGGGATCCATGATAAAGTCCTCTGACATAAGACCCTTAAAGCCCCACTCACCACGGAGTATATTGGTAAGAAGTCCTGTATGAGCGTTGTCTGCAATAACGCCCACGCGGTTGTAGCTTGTCATTACACCAAGTGTTCCCACGTCTTCTACCGACTTCTGATAGCAACGGAGTTCTCCTTCTCTTGCTGCCTGCTCAGTCATAAATGTTGCAATACCCGAACGGTTTATCTCTGTATCGTTGAAAGCAAAATGTTTGATCGCTACTATAAGTCCCTTTTCTTTTCCGCCTGAAACAAATTCTGCTGCCATTCCTGCTGAAAGCATGGGATCCTCAGAATAATACTCATGGTTACGTGCATTGTAAGGGAGCCTGTGGATGTTTGCCGATGCTCCCCAGTAGATAGGAAGGTTAGCCCAAAGTGAGTAGTTACCCATTGTTACACCATACTCATGTACAAGCTCTTTGTTAAATGTAGCTGCAATAACTGTCTCATTTGCCATAACACCGCACATATAACCTGCATTCTTATCTTTTTCGTCTATAGCGCAAGGATCTCCGCTTTCCTTATCCTTGTTTGCGTACTGTCCGAGAGGATATGAATAGATTCCGTTAGGACCGTCGTTCTGTACTGCCTCGGGTGATGAGATCGAATCTATAGCCTTTGTGGATGTACCACCGAAGCCTGTTCTGATAAGACATTCTTCAAGTGTGATCTGATCCATGAGCTGTGACCATCTTTCATCAGTAAGATCGATAACTCCCTTAAGATCCGCAAGTGTAAGTCCGTTTTGTGCTCCAAAAGTGGGAAGTTCTCCGTTATCCGAGGTTATCTCGTAGATATCATTATCAAGATATTCCATCATCTTATCGTTGGCTGTAAGGTTTTCATATGTTACAGGCCATGTTCCGTCCCAGTCGCTTCTTGAAAGATAGGTTACAGTGCCTTCTTCCCAATAATTGTAGTCCATGTCAACGAGCTGATTTTCAACTTTTGTACCGTTCTTTGTCTCAGCAAAAGTAAGGTTATCAAGCGCTCCGAGATTCCATGTCTGAACATTTTTTGCATCTCCGTCAGTGCTCTGTCCTGCAGCTGCAAGTACATTGTTGACTGCCTCATGTGATCCGTTTCCTACCGTGAAGTAATAATCACCGGCATCCAGGATATAAGTTCCCTTTGTTCCCTTTGCGTTATCCGCAAGGCTGTCCCAGCTTGCCATATACTGTGCATCTGCTGTTATTGTTACTGTTTCGGATGCTCCGGGCTCAATAACTCCCGTCTTTGAATAATCAAGAAGCTGTATTGCTGCTTTTTCAACATGATTTTCTTTGTCATAATCCGTATAAGGAACGGAAACATAAAGCTGAACCGCATCCTTACCTGCTACTTCACCTGTATTTTTAACCTCAACCGTAGCTGTAACCGTCTTTGCAGTAAGATCAACATTTACTGAAGTAAGCTTCTGCTCAAATGTTGTATATGAAAGTCCGTATCCAAAAGGATATGTTACTTCGTTATCATAATTCCATGCGCCCTTGATCGATCCCTTCTTTGAGTCCGCATTTCCCTGTCCGAGAACAGTATCGGCATAACGGGTCTCATAATACTTATATCCCTTGTAAATGCCTTCTGCCTCGATCTGCTCGGAATTGATATAATTTGCATCATCGGCATTTGTCCATGCATAGAAGCCGTAATTTTGTGCTGCGGGTGAAAGTGAATTCTTTACCGCATAGGTATCAGAAAGATGTCCCGAAGGATTAACCTCGCCTGAAAGAACATCGCAAACACCGTAGAAGCCGTATCCGCCGGGAAGTCCGATCTCAAGGATAGAATCAACATCAGCATTATCCTCTATCTCCTGTACCTCAAGTGTACTTGCGTTATTAAGAAGAACTATGAGCTTTCCGCCGTTTGCCTTCTTGGCCTCTGCAGCAGCCTTTAAAAGATCTCTTTCATCATCCGAAAGTCCCAAAGGATCTGTCTGGTTAAGCTTCTGAGCAGGATCGACTCCCGCTTCACCCGGCATGTAGTTACGGTTCTCACCTGCTGCACGAGCTATTGTAACGATAAGCACGTTATTTGATTTAAGAGTGTCTTTCCAGTTTGCATTCTCTCCCGAAAGCATTGACTGTGAAGGCTCTTTGCTTGTAAAGGGTGTTCCTATCATGGGAGCTGTAATGCTGTTTACAAGGCTTACATTTCCCCAGTTATCAATTTCTGTCTGGAAGTTAGGGAGCAGTGCTGCATATAAATCCTTAAGGTCTTTATTTATCTTAAAGCCTTTTGCATCAAGAGCTCCGACAAAATCCACAGTATCCGCATCCGTTCCGGAATTGGGTGTAAGAGATGAACCCATATCTCCGCCCTGTACGGGATAATAGCTTGAAAATCCAAGAAGTGAAACCTTACTCTTTTCATCTTCCGTTAATGGAAGCGCACCATTTTCATTTTTCAGAAGAACGGTTCCTTCCTCCTGCATACGCTCTCCGAGATCCGCTATTCCCTGAACGAGCTCCGTGGTACTGGCATAATCAGAGGTGTAGAGATATTTTTCGCCCTCATCCTCTTCATCGGTTACCAGTCTGGTGCTGGATGTACCTAAAAACTTGTCAATATCGGTTCTGAAGGAATTTACCATTCCCGTTCCCACAAACGCAAGCGCTGTGACCGAAGCTGTCAGTGATGCCAGTCCTCTCCATAATCTCTGGCTTTTTCTTTTGTTTGCCATTACTCTTTCCTCCTATTTCTTACAAAGGTGATTTACCGTTTGCTTTTCTTAGCTCATTAAATTCCTTAACTGTCTTTTCATCTATAACTTCATCTTCATTAAGCTTCATTCCTTCAGGCATAACATAGGTTCTGCCTTCCTTTTCCGCTGCTGCTTTCTGATCTTTAACTATTGCTCTGTGATCAAGCTCGCCAAACTTTTCTACCTTCATGAAAATGAATGTTGCAAAAATGATCGCATAGAATACGGTCTCTGCTCCGATAAATATCCAGGGCATTGCGCTTCTTATCGCTTCGGATGAAATATTGCTTGTTGAATATTCAAGCCCTGAAAGTACCGTGTTCATGATTCCCGTAGCGATTCCGGTCATTCCCGCCATGATCGCTCCGTATATTGTCATTGTAAATCCGTCTGTTCTTGCTCCGTGAAGTGCTTCCTGATGATCCAAAATATCAGCAAGAAGTGCAAGAGATAAGTACATGGCAGGTGTGGAGCCAAGAGCCTTTATTACAAAGGAAGCAACCACTATGGGGAAGTTTGTGGGGAAGAGCATTCCCAAAACTCCGCCTGCTACCGCAAGTACGGCTCCCGTGAGGATTGCCTTGCCCTTACCTATCTTATTGGAAAGAGGCCATGCAACAACCATTCCTATCGCCGTGGGAACTGCACCTATTATTGAAAGCATTCCCTGAAGTGTTCCGCCGTTTGCCGTAGTGTAGTTTCCGAATGAATCGGGAAACATTGCCTGACAAAAATACAGCTGTGATACATTCTTCATCATTCCTCCAAGCTGATAGAGAAAGAAGAAGATCATCATTATTATCCAGAATTTATCCGAGAAGCAGATCTTTACCTGCTCACCTATGGGAAGAGCCTTTTTGGGTGCTGCACCCTCTCCCTGACTTTCCTCGGTAACTCTTTCTCTGGTGAAGAAATACTCGATCAGCGCACCGATAACAGTGATTATAACAAGCGCTATAACAAATATTTTCCAGTGCTCGTACGAAGCCTGTGCATCATAAAGTACGGCTCCGGTCTCATCCGTATAGTATTCAACAACTCCCGCATCATTTGTTACGGGTGTTCCTTTTCCGCTCATATCATATACAAAGAGGAGACGGAGGAAAAACGGAAGGATCATACTTGTAAGTCCCATGGCTGCAAGCGCAGTAGCATTTGATATGGTCGCAAGCAGTGATCTGTCCTTTGAATTCCTTGTCGAAAGGTTTACCAGTGAAGCATGGGGTGTATAGTACATGGGATATGCTATCGCAAACCAAAGATTATAACCTATCGCTATACACACAAGCGCCATGATCTGATGATTTGTATTGACCGTATCCGTTACGAACGGACTTATTATGAAAAGTATCACGAGAGCCAGAAGGCTGATCGGTACACTTATCAAAAGAAGCGGTCTGGCTTTTCCTGCCCTTGATGTGTTGTTATCCATAAGGCGTCCCACGATTATATTTCCGAGAACAACGAAGATAACGGATATAACCGGCAGTGATGTGAAAAATGCCGATGCCCATGCGTTGATATTAAGTACGTTTGACATGTAGGCATTGAAGTAATTCGAAAGTATCGAATTGGCAAGAAGTGCTAACGTAGGTCCTACCAGATACCCAAGAGCCCCCTCCGGAAAAATCGTCACCTCAGACTTTTTGATCATACTCGGCGGCAATTTGTCAAAAAAACTTTTCTTTGTTGCTGTGTTTTTCATAACTTTCCTCCTTATCTTTAGCGTAATACTATCACAAAAAAAGAACCGTTCACGTTTGTTTCGTGAACGGTCGTTTTTTTTGCGTAAACTGAAAATCTATTTATTATTCATTTGTCTGCTGTTTTCGGGTATGGGTATGAGTATCGAAAGCTTAAACCATCCGTCGACAGCTTCCGCGCGTATCGACCCTCCGTACTTTTCCGCTATCTGCTGCATACTTTTAACTCCGTATCCATGCAGACTTTTATCCTTCTTTGTTGTCTGGGGCAGATGATGTTTAAACTTAACCTCTCCCTCGTAACGGTTTTCAACATATATCCTGACAAAATCCCTTTGTCTGTCAACCGTAAGATAGATCAGTCTTTCTCTTTTTTCGGAAATCCTCTCGGCGCTTTCTATGGCATTATCAAGCGCATTTCCAAACAAGGCGGAAATATCCATCGGACTCATAAAAGAAAGTATCTTGCCATCTGCCACGCAGGTAAACTCTATATCGGAAGCCTGACACTTCATTGCCTCCGCGGAAAGCATGGTATCAAGGACCTGATTACCCGTCCTCCACTGTGCCTCATACTGCCTGATCTCATTAAGCATCTGATCCAGATATTCTGTGCCATTTTCCCTGTCTTTGGAACTTATGCTTGTCTTAAGCATAGCTATCTGATGCTTGAGATCATGATATTTTTGATTTACAAGAGCTATGCTTTCTTCGGAAAGTTTGTACTGACTGTATTGAAGCTCAAGCATATTCCTTAGTGTCCTCTCCTCGAGCCTTGCGGCTGTCTGCTGCATAAGCTCATGATAAACATAAAGAAGGATCACACCCATAAAATCCGAAGCAGTCCTTATCAAAAAAAGCTCCGGCGAGTAGACCGTGGTAAACGGAGTTCCCGTAACCACATATGAAAGATTGCTGAAAACATATACCGAAAGAACTATTGCAAGGGCTCCTCCCACAACCTGGTTATTAAAATCCATATCATGGTTTTCCCCCTTATGATGTCTTTCCATTATAAATGCCACGGCAAATATTATCACTATCGCAGGCAGCATAACAGCAGCCTGATGATAGATATTATTCTTGAATGATGAATTATTGATTCCGTAATAATATAACTGCCACCCCAAAGATGCCATAAATTCTCCGAGCATGAATGCACGAAGAGCGTAATAAATATCCTTTCCGAGTCCGCCCTTCATTGCAAGATGAAAGATAAGTACAAGGAGTGTGAACACCCCAAGCATTATCGGAACAAACCATACACCTGTCGTCCCGTCCGTGATAACCATGAACAAAACGATGAGCAGGCCTACGCCCGTTATAAGAAAGAGCCTGCTAAGTCCTTCCTGCTTTTTCCTGTTAGAGGACAAAAATACGATCACGGAAAAGAAATATGAAAGAGCATACCAAAGTCCCGGAGTATTCCCCAAAGCTTCAACCTGTCTTATACCGATCTCCATATCATCGCCCCATTTCCCTCATATAATCATTGAGCGCATCTATAAGCGGTTTCTTTTTGGAACGACTGACCTGCAAAATATCGTCACCTATACGGACGTCATTCCCCGTGAGCCCGTCCACAAATGCAAGATTGATAAGATACCCCTTATTGCACTGAAAGAAGCTCTCACCCTTTAGTTTCTCGTCCATCTCCCTTATAGAACCCTTTGTTTCGATATCTTCATTAATGGTATGGATAATAAGATCGTGATTAATTACCTCTATGAAACGTATCTCTTCGGCATCTACCTTCTGCTTACCGCCTTTGACGCTGATTATAATGTAGTTTTTATCCGAAACATGTCGTCTTCCTATTGCTCTTTTTATCGTCTGTGAAAACGGAAAATACGAAAGAGGCTTTAAGATATAATCAAGAGCATCCACCCTGTATCCCTTGATCGCATACTGGGGCATATTGGTTATGAAAACGAGGATAACGTCGGAATCCACTTTTCTTATCTCTTCTGCAGCGCTCATTCCGTCCATAAATCTCATCTCAACATCCAAAAGGATAATATCGAAATCTGACTTATAGTTCTCAACAAGCTCATCTCCGTCACTGTATTCCGTGATCTGAAAAGACTCTCCATACTCCTTCTCATACTCCAGAAGCATTCCCTTTATTTCGTTTCTGTACCTTTCATCATCATCTACGATCGCTAATCTAAGCATAACACTCCTTCGTAATCGTCAGTTGCTTATGACCAGTTTTCTATAAAGCCTTCTCCCATAACCTCATTCACATTACCTATCACAAAGAAGGCTCCCTTATCAAATTCACTTACAATATCCTTTATGTCCACTATATCACGCCGGCTGCAGATACACATAAGAACATCCCGGTCTACGTTTTTATACATTCCCGTGGCATGAAGAGATGTAACTCCCCTGTCCATATCCCTCATTACGGCTTCTGCTATCTCATTGCTCTTTTCCGAAACGATAAGGACCATTCTTGCATCCTTACCCCGATTAACGATAAGATCAGTAACCTTACCCATTATAAATATGGAAATGATCGCAAATAAGGTTCTTTCGATATCAAATACAAGAGCACCTATAACCACGATGATCCCGTCTAAGATGGCTATGAGCCTGCCATAGCTTATCTGCTTAAATCTCTTGGTAAAGGAATCAAAAGCGCCGCCTTCTCCCCTTGCCACCTGCTTTCCCGCAGCATAGTGGATAATGGAATTGGCCAGCATATCGGTTCCGCCGCTTGTTGCCCTTACGGAAAGCAAAATACCCGTGGAAGCTCCGAAAAGTATTCCTCCGTATATCGAAACCAAAAGCAGATCTTCGGTGGGGATCACCCAGTTGGGCATAACCGCCAGTTCCACGGACATCAGAACCCAGCAAAGCCCGGTTCGAAGTATTCCCCTAAAACCTTCCGTTTTTAATGCGAAAAGAAATATCGGTACATTAAATACCACGTTGCTGACCCAGAGGGGAATGTTGATCCCCGCCCTGGCGCCCAATGTTTTGATCACTATCGCAAGACCCGATACTCCTCCCGTAACAAGTCCCGCAGGATCCAAAATATATTTTAATGCTATAGTCATTATCATGCTACCTATAAAAATAGTAAGCACGTCTTTAAGTCTTAGCTTTTTAATAAGCCGTCTTCTCATCTTACCTCCGAACAGTGATCGTTGTAATATCTTTGGGTTAAACTCACCGCCACATCTTCCATTATACTAAATATGTGTTCAATCTGTGAACTTTATTTTTTTAAATTATCTTTAAGGTTTCATTGTTATATTGACATCACAAACAACAAAGGAGGAGATAAAGATGAACACAATATTCGAAAGTGTATTCAATGAAACTACAACGTTAGGATGGCAGCAATTTATAATCTGCCTGGTGGGAGGACTTCTTATCGGAGCATTCTTCTCAGCAGCATATTCATTTCGGAGCAGATTTACAAAAGGATTTATGATGACTCTTTTCCTGTTACCCGCCATGGTGGCAGCAGTCATCATCATGGTAAACGGAAATGTAGGCGCCGGAGTTGCTGTAGCAGGTGCCTTCTCACTGGTAAGATTCAGATCAGTTCCCGGAACCGCCAAAGAGATATCAGCCATCTTCATGGCAATGGTCGCAGGTCTTATCTGCGGAATGGGATATTTGGGATACGCAGCACTTTTTGCTATCACGGTAGGCGTTTGTATGCTGATCTTCCAGGCGAGCCACCTCGGAGAATCCAAAAAAGGAGAAAAACTTCTTCGTATCACAATTCCCGAAGATTTAAACTATACCGATATTTTTGAAGAAGATATGAATAAATTTACAACACGTCACGAACTGCTCGGCGTAAAGACCTGTAATATGGGAAGCCTTTTTAAAATATCCTACTCAATATGCATGAAGGACGTAACCAAAGAAAAGGAATTTATCGATTCACTCAGATGTAAAAACGGAAACCTTGAAATAGCAATTATGACAGGACAGGAGGGAAATTATGAATTATAAGAAATATTTATCAATAATAGCAATGGTAACATTAACAGCAACCCTTACTCTTTCGGGATGCTCGGTCACAAACCTTACAACAGGCAGTGTGGAAACAACAGAAACAGCGTCGGGCGGCGCTTCCTCAGGCAAGAACTCATCAGCATCCTTATCCAAGATCAACACCGCTGAAATGTTTACGGACAGAGATCTTGAAAACGATTATGACGAAAGCGAAGCGGAAACCATAACCCTTTCCGATTCCGGCTGTAAATCATCTTCAAAGAATGTAAAAATCGACAAAAGTACTATTACCATCACAGCTGAAGGCACCTATATCATAAGCGGCTCTTTAAGTGACGGACAGATAGTTGTAGACGCAGCCGATGACGCAAAGGTACAGATCGTTTTAAACGGTGTAACCATATCTAACGACAGTTCAGCCTGCATTTACAGCATAGAAGCCGATAAAGTCTTTGTAACAACGGCAAAGGGAAGTACAAACAAACTTTCCGTAACCGGTGAATATGTAGCAACAGACGATAACAACATTGATGCCGTTATTTTTTCAAAGACCGATATCATACTTAACGGAAAAGGCACATTGAACATAACAGCAAAATACGGTCATGGCGTTGTCAGCAAAGACGATCTTAAGGTATGCGGAGGAACTTATAAGATAACAGCGGAAAAACACGGACTTTCCGGAAAAGACAGCGTTAGGATAGCTGACGGAAACATTGATATAACCGCAGGAAAAGACGGTATTCACAGTTCCAATGATGATGATACCTCAAAGGGATATACCTATATCGCAGACGGTACAATAACGATCTTCGCAGAAGATGACGGTATTCATTCAGACACACTGCTTCAGATAGATAACGGAAAAATTGATATAACAAACAGTAATGAGGGTATTGAGGCACAGACAATAATCGTTAATGACGGTGATATAGATGTTACTTCCTCTGACGACGGCTTTAACGCTTCAAGCGGAAGCAGCTCAAGTGAAACAACCTCTTCAGATAACTCAGGCTCCAAAGAAGGAAAAAGATTTACCAAAGAATCCGGATCCGATAGTGAAACAGGCAGCACCGATAGCAACAAAATGCCTCAAAAGCCGGAAGGCTCCGACGGTAATATGCCTCAAAGACCCGACGACAATAACATGCAAAGGCCGGGTGGCAGAATGGGACAAAGACCTGACGGAAACATGAGACAAAGACCTGACATGAGCACAACTTCGGATTCTGCGATAAGTGGCGACAACGGCAGCTCCGGCAAAAGAACAATGAATGGTCATGGCGGTATGGGCGGTAATGGCGGCATGGGAGGCGGAATGGACGCTGACGAAAGCTGCTCCCTTACAATAAACGGTGGTACTATCACTGTTAATGCCGAAGGAGACGGTCTTGATTCAAACGGAGTGCTTACCGTAAACGGCGGAACAGTTTATGTATCAGGCCCCACAAATTCAGGCAACGGAGCAATAGATTCCGGTACTGAAGCCGTGATCAACGGAGGCGTGGTAATAGCTGCAGGCGCAAAAGGAATGGCAGAAAGCTTCAGCTCAAGTTCAAAGCAGGGCAGCATGCTTGTTTCCTCAAACAGCTCACAAACCGGCGAAATAAAGATAACAGACTCAAACGGTAAGGTACTTGCAAGCTACACTCCCGATAAGCAGTATGAATGTGCTGTAATCTCAACACCCGAGATCACAAGTGACGGAACCTACTCCGTAACACTCGGAAACGATACCCAGAGCATTACAATGAGCGGTATTGTTTACGGCGAAAGCAACGGAATGGGTGGTATGGGAAGAATGGGAAATTTCTCAAAACCACAGGATATGCAAAATTCAAATTCAGATGATGCGGTATAAACTCCAAAAATCCCCCACCTACGCCTTTAAGGCTTAGGTGAGGGATTTCTTTTATTTCGTTATATGATTCCAAGCTTCTCCAGTCCCAAATATATTCCGTCTTTATCAAAGTCCGTTGTCACAAAGCTTGCCATATCTTTAATTACATCAGCACTGTTACCCATTGCAACTCCGGTATTGACTGCTTCAAACATCTCTATGTCATTGGCACTGTCTCCGAAACATACCGTATCCTCTATCGGTATATTTAAAAGCTCACAGGCTTTTTTTACACCGACTCCCTTATGAAAGCCTTTGGGAACAAGCTCGATCACACTTGAATTATGAACCATAAAATCAAAATTGTCTTTTAATTTTTCATAACATTCCTCAATATGACCGTCATCGACTGCGCAGGACATTTTGGAAACTTCCCATTTATTCCAATTTTCTTCTATGGGAAGTACATCATCCCCCATTTCCTCACGGATAAAAATACCGAAAGGATCCCTGCCAAACTCATCATCATCATAATAAAGATTATATCTGCCCTCCAGGATCGGTCTGAAGGAAAAAGAACGTGATGTATTTATGGCGTATTCGATAACATCGTTATCTATGACATGATAAAACAATGTTTCACCGTTATATTCGATCATAGTACTGCATCCGGTTATTATTCCGTCAAATCCAATACCCAGCAAATCCCTGTCTCTTACAAAAGAACGACAACGTCCCGTATTTATCATACATATATGACCGTTCTTCTGTGCCTTTTTGATCCCCTCCTTAGTTGACTCTGGAACAATCCTGTCATGCCCCCATAAAGTACCGTCAATATCAAAAAAAATCAATTTTTTATTCATTCTGATCCGTTTCCGTTTCGTCTTCTTCGTTTTCATCAAAGAGCGGTTCATCTATCAACTGTTCATCCGTTAACATTTCATCTGTCTGGGTATCCACAGTTTCCATCTCTTCTTCAGTATCAAGTGCATCTACCTTCTGCGCTGATTTCCTTCCGATGTACTTGGTAGGATATTCTTCAGCGACCTTTTTATAATAAGTGAGCGCACGATCGACTTTTCCGTCCTTCTCGTAGCTTTCCGCAAGTCTGTACATTGCTTCACCGTCTGCATAATTCTCATCATATTTAACAACAGACTTTAACAGCTTTGTGGCTGTTTCATAATCACCGCGTTTCTTTGCAGCCATTCCTTCCGAGAAAAAGGCTTTTGCTCTGTCAGCCTGGATATCAGCCTCCATCTTTTCATAAAGAGAAACTCCCTTTTTTTCGAGCAGATCTTTGTTGAGAGAATCCAGTTTACTGAGTGCCGTGTCAAACTCACCCTCATCATAAGCGTTTCTTGCGTCCACAAGCAACTCATAGGACTCTTTTATATCCGCCTGTCCCTCATATTTTTCCAGTCTTTTGTTAAGTCTTTTTACTTCTTTGGAAAGATCCTCAACATCATTTTGAGTCGTTTGTGCTTTTGTATTGGCGCTGATAAGAGCTGTGGCTGCGTCTGCGTTCGCTTCCTGTTTAACTGTTGGAACTATCAAAAAGATGGCGACCATAATACCGATCCCGGTTCCGAGAATAAGATTTAAAATACCGCTTTTTGTATTGTCGATCGCTTCCACAAACGTCTGCCTGGGCATACGCCAGGAATCATTTCCGTCTGTAATATCAATAACATCCGGATGATTTCTTCTCTTTCTTTTCTTCTCTTTTTCAATTTCGGCTATATGCGTCTCTACCTCCTGCATATATCCGACAAGTGTGCTGTTGTTAACGTCTATCTTTTGGGCAAGCCTCAGCTCCTTTCGGGCTTCGCTGAACTTCCCGTCCTGCATGTGAAGAAGAGCCAAAAGTAATCTGGCTCTGACCATCTTGGGATTGCCCGAAAGTACCCTCTTAAGCTGGATCCTGGCAAGTTCAAGATTACCGCTCTTGGCATAATCAAGTCCAAGATTGAATTTCTTGGCAGCACTGTCCAGTTTATCCAAGGTACCGGCTCTTTGAACCTCTCTTAAATAATGATCCGCAGCATTGTCGTTGTGCTGGAAGTTCTTACTGATAACCCATTCTCTGAGTGCCAAAACCGGCTCACCGTATTCAAAATAAACAAGTCCCAGAAGATTCCTGGCATCAGTGTGACGTTTATTATATTTAAGAGCCCTTGACAGGGCTACGATAGCCCCCGAAAGATCATGCAGCCGGGCAAGACTAAGTCCCTCATTATATGAGACATTTGCAGCCTTATAAATCAATTCCTCCGCTGTCATGCTCTTCCTTCCTTTATCATTTCTCTGAGAATGTCGATCATATCGGTAAGATCTTTATTTTTAATAACATCCTCAGCTTCTTTAACTTCCATGCTGGGTTGAAACTTCTCCAGCTCTTTTTCAAAATCGATCATTTTAATTCTCCAATGTAAAACTACAGGGCAAAAGTTCCCCCAAAGTATACTCATCAAAGCCATCTTTATGAATAAGAAAGACCGGCATGTCATTTTGTCCGAACTCAGACATAACCTGTCTGCAGATCCCGCAAGGCGATGCAACGGCTTCTATCACACCTTCATAACCGCCGCAGATCGCAATAGCGTGTATCTTCCTGCATCCCTCGCTTACTGCCTTGAATATTGCAGTTCTCTCCGCGCAGTTGGTCGCACCGTAGGATGAATTCTCTATATTGCATCCGGTATAAATCTTTCCATCCTCCGCAAGAACCGCAGCTCCCACGTAAAAATGGGAATATGGGGCATAAGCGGCCTTCATAGCCGCCTTCGCCCCATTAATAAGTTCATCAGCCTTTATTGTATGCTGCATAACACATCCCCTGTTACATATTTGAAAGTCTTGCCTCTACATCATTCATCATCTGCTCGTATTTTGCAAGTTTTTCCTTCTCCTCGGCAACCTTCTCCTCCGGTGCCTTTGAAAGGAATTTCTCGTTGGAAAGCATGCTTCGGCTTCTCTTAAGCTCTCCCTCAAGACGCTTCTTTTCCTTGGTAAGACGCTCCTTCTCCTTTTCCATATCAACCAGATCCTCAAGGGGAACATAAACAACCGCGTCAGGTATGACAAAGGAAACTACCTTCTCTGATTCTGTACATGACTGAGAAACCTCGATCTCGTTCGCTCCGGCAAGTCCCTGATAAATTGACTTATTATCATCAAATATACTGCGAACAGCTTCATTTTTGGAAGTTATGATAAGCTTTGCCTTCCTTGAAGGAGGTACATCCATATCTGTTCGAAGTGCTCTCATTCCTCTTACAAGATCCTGAGAACGTGAAACTATCTCTTCTTCCTTCTCAAAATTCCATGCCTCATCATAAACGGGCCATGATTCCGTCATTATAGTTTCAGCCTCAGGCAAAAGATTACAATAGATCTCTTCCGAGATGAAAGGCATGAACGGATGAAGAAGCTTAAGTGCCTGTGAGAGCACGCTTCTTAAGGTATAAAGCGCTGCATTAGCGCTTACGGGCTCTGCTTCCTTATTGTACATACGAGGTTTTACTATCTCGATATACCAGTCACAGAATTCTTCCCAGATAAAATCATAAACCTTCTGAACAGCAATTCCGAGTTCGTACTTATCCATATTTTCGGTAACATCCCGTGCCACCTTATTAAGACGGGACATTATCCATTTATCGGCTGTTGTAAGCTCTGAATCCGCAGGCTGTTTTAAATCGACTCCCTCAAGATTCATGAGGATAAATCGTGAAGCATTCCATACCTTGTTTGCAAAGTTACGGCTTGCCTCTACCCTTTCCCAATAGAAACGCATATCGTTTCCGGGCGCATTTCCCGTGACAAGAGTAAGTCTTAGAGCATCTGCACCGTATTTGTCAATTACTTCCAGCGGATCGATTCCGTTTCCGAGTGACTTTGACATCTTGCGGCCCTGTGAATCTCTTACAAGACCGTGAATAAGAACCGTATGGAAGGGAGACTTGCCTGTGTGCTCATATCCCGAAAATACCATACGAACCACCCAGAAAAAGATGATATCATATCCGGTAACAAGTACATCCGTAGGATAGAAATATTTAAGTTCAGGTGTTTCCTTAGGCCATCCCAAAGTTGAAAAAGGCCAAAGAGCAGAGGAAAACCACGTATCGAGTGTATCCTCATCCTGTCTTATATGACTGCTGCCGCACTTGGGGCAAACCTTCGGAGCATCCTTTGTTTTGGTAACGGTTATCTCTCCGCAATCATCACAGTACCAAGCAGGTATCCTGTGTCCCCACCAAAGCTGTCTGCTTATACACCAGTCTCTGATATTCTCCAGCCAGTGGAGATATGTCTTATCAAATCTTTCGGGAACAAATTTAAGTTCGCCCTTTTTGATCGCATCAATGGCGGGTTTTGCAAGCTCCTGCATTGCAACAAACCACTGAGGCTTTACCATCGGTTCTACGGTAGTATGGCATCTGTCATGCGTACCTACGTTATGATCATGATCTTCGATCTTAACAAGAAGACCCAGCTCATCAAGCTCTTTAACCATGAGCTCTCTGGCTTCATATCTGTCCATTCCCGCATATTTGCCACCGTTTTCGTTGATCGTGGCATCATCATTTAAAATATTGATAACGGGAAGATCGTGTCTCTTTCCTACCTCAAAATCGTTGGGGTCGTGAGCGGGTGTTATCTTTACAACACCTGTTCCGAATTCCATATCAACATACTCATCCGCAACTATGGGGATCTCCTTATTGACAAGAGGAAGGATTACCATCTTACCGACAAGATCCTTATAACGATCATCATCGGGATTAACGGCAAGCGCGGTATCTCCGAGCATTGTCTCCGGACGGGTGGTTGCTATCTGAACAAATCTGCCTTCTTCACCCGCGATAGGGTAATTAATATGCCAAAAATGTCCTGCCTGATCCTCGTACTCAACCTCTGCATCTGAAATGGAGGTCTGACATACCGGACACCAGTTGATTATACGCTTCCCCTTATATATAAGTCCCTTTTCGTACAAACGAACAAAAACTTCCTCAACCGCTTCGTTGCAGCCTTCATCCATTGTAAAGCGTTCGCGCTCCCAGTCAGCGGAGGAACCCATCTTGCGAAGCTGTTTTACTATCCTTCCGCCGTACTCTTTTCTCCAGTCCCAGCATTTTTCAAGGAAGCCTTCTCTGCCAAGATCCTCTTTATCGATCCCCTGTTCCTTTAAGGACTCGATAACCTTAACCTCGGTTGCTATTGAAGCATGGTCTGTTCCCGGCTGCCAAAGAGCTTCATACCCCTGCATCCTTCTGTATCTTATAAGGATATCCTGAAGTGTATTGTCAAGAGCATGCCCCATGTGAAGCTGTCCCGTGATATTTGGAGGCGGCATAACGATAGTAAACGGCTTTTTATCCGGATTTACCTCTGCGTGAAAAAATCCTCCCTTTTCCCATTTCTCGTATAAGCGATCCTCAAGTCCCTTAGGATCATATGTCTTTGCTAATTGCATTTTGAGCTCCTTAACTACCAGATTTTTACTCTATCCTTAGGTGCGATATACATACCGTCGCCCTTTGTTATATCGTATGTCTTATAAAATTCATCAAACTGTGCAACCGTGACATTGGTTCTTAAGTATCCAAGCGGATGCACATCCATGAACGACATTAAATAATCAGCCATCTTAGGCGCTTTATATAAGAAAATTCCCTTTGAATATTCTCTGAAGAATTTATCATAGTCAAACCCTTCGATCTGACCTGCCATGCGAAGTAAGACAGCCATACCACCCATATCAGCAATAGCTTCTCCGGTAAGCATACTGCCGTTAAGCTCGTCTACTCCGTTAAGCGGTGAAATTCCGTTATAGTACTTAGCCATCTTTTTAACTTTTTTCTCAAATACTGTCCAGTCCTCATCCGTCCACCATCCGGAAGGATTCTCCTCTGAAGCCACATATACTCCGTCTTTATCATACTTGGCGCCTGCTGAATCAAAAGCATGAGATATCTCATGTCCTATAACAAGTCCGAGGAAACCATATAATTCCTCGTTGGTTAGAGTGGATATATCTTCTTTTCCATCTACATATCCGCCTAAAATATATACGCTGTTATTGGTAGGCAGATAGAAAGAATTCATTATCGTTGTATCGAAGATCGTATCAAGATCCCAACGCCATCCCTGTAAATCCAAAAGCTTTCCTTCATTTTCGGCATTATGTCTTTGTGTAGCCTCTCTTGCCTTGTAAAAAGTAGTATACACAGAATCCGTTTCATTGATATCCAGATAACTAAGATCCGGAAGTGTGTCGGGATATAAAACATTTATATCCATGGCTCTGAGCTTTTCTATAGCTGCCTTTTTTGTTTCCTCAGCAAGCCAGTCTTCCTCAGAAAGCATTGCCTCATAGTTATCTACTATCGTTTCAGCAAAATCACTTACGCGCTTTTTATCGCTATCGTCATAGTATTCGCTTACATATGCATTGCAGATAAGTGGAGCAAATTCCCATATCTTGCTGGAGCACAAATAACCACTCTCACCATAATCGTTTGCTGCAACAAGATCAGCAATAAAGCTGTCTATTGCCTCTTGGCCTACGGGCTTTTCAACCGCAGGTCTTCCCACTAACTCTTGTGCATCACTTACAGCGGAAACAAGTGTATCACTGTCTGTTATCAAAACTCCTCTGTAAGCAGCTGCATATATCATATAATCCTTCAGCAGCTCCAGGTTTTTCTTTTTGTAAACATTGTCAAGATTACTGAAATACTTTGTCTGAAGCGTGGCAAAACCATAAGTTTCAGCCTTGCTGCCATAACCCTTAAGAATGTCTGTCAAAGGGAAATTCTTGCAAAGTTCGCTAACACTCTGACCATCTATATAGGCGCAATTGTCTGAAGGATATTTTTTCTTGAGTTTGTCATCCGTCAGAAAACCTTTTACTAAAGTCTCATCAAGAGCTACCGCATTTTTAATTATCCTGTTTGCCTCTGATTTTTTATAACCGATCTTCTTCAAAACCTTTTTTACGGTATTATCGAAAGATTCCCTGCCATCATCACTCTGAAGCGAATCATACTCAACATCCGGCAAACGGATGCCCTGCATTGCACTATGAATTGTAGAATTAAGTTTTACAAATCTTGTGGGAACCATCCGGCTTGTATCGGTAAGATATGCCGTCATATCTTTTATGGATGAGATCGCCTGTATCCTTTCAATGTCCTGCTTAAGGGGCTCAATACCTACAGCATCTCTGGCAGAAAAATCCGCAAGCTTTTTAAACAGCATTCTGACTTTCTCGGAATCCTTTCCTGTCACTTTTTTCCCGGTAAAAATTTCCTTTTTCCTGTCTGAAGTTCTTTTCATCGCATTTACAGCACCTCCGACAGTTGCCCTTCTGCCGTCAAGATCATCGGTATTACTAAGATATTCGTAATTGAAAGAAAGGTGTGCATCATTTTTAATGCCTACATCTCCTACAGCTCCTGCATAACCGATAACATTGGAATCGATCCAGGGATATCCCGCTACACCGAAAGGAATAGCTTCTGCACCCTTTTTGATCTTCTTTACGGCTTTTTTGTATTCGGCTTTTTTAATGGCTTTTCCGTTTTGGCTATATTTAGCGACTCCCTTAACCTTCTTTACCGTGATCTTCTTTACGGCCTTTAAAGAAAATCCCTTGATCTTATATTTTGTATAACTGTCAGCAGGCTTTGAGGGAGTGGATACTATAATGGATTTTTTGGCTCCCCAAACCTTTGAAACCTTTGAAAAAGTCTTAACCTTAACTGCTTTATTTGTGCTTTTTTTATATTTAAATACCTTGAGTTTTATGTAATCTCCGTTAGGCTCACTTTCAAAAAGTTCCTGTATATCATCACCATTGATATCATATATACCAAAGACATTCCCGGCTTTACCGTATGTATCCGAGACACCCTTAAGATCAATGATCTCATTGGGCGAAAATTCATAAGCATTGACCGGTACATATGTAGTGATAACAACAGCGCCCGCGAGCATAAGCGAAAACAATCGCTTCCCAAAAAATTTTTTCATTTAATCCTCCTTTTATGAATGCAAAACTTAGCAACACGATATAATGGAAATTATCGCACATTTATAATTAACAAGCAAACTATTTTAAACCCTTTACCATATTTTTATCCTGTCTTTGGGAGCAAGATACATTCCGTCTCCCTTGCCGACATCAAAGGTCTTGTAAAATTCATCGAACTGCTGAACCGTAACGTTGGTCCTTAAAAATCCGAGAGGATGCTCATCATCAAATACTCTCATAACTTCTCCGATCCTTGATGATTTATAGGCATTAAATCCTCCTGCATAGGTTTTAAAGAATTTTTCGTAATCAAACGAAGGATTCTCTTTGGCCATTTTAAGAATAACAGCCATTCCACCCATATCCGCTATGGCTTCACTTGTAAGAGCATATCCATCCATTGAGACTGAATTAAGAGGTATTATTCCGGAAAAATAAGAAGCTACTTTTTCGCATTTTTTGTTAAAGGCTTTGAGGTCTTTTTTGGTCCACCATCCGCCGTCATCCTCATCTTCTCCGAAATAGTTTCCATCCTTGTCATAGTATGCTCCCACGGCATCAAAAGCATGTGATATCTCATGTCCGATAACAGTTCCCATACATCCGTATACCGCTTCATCCGAATCGTCTTCCAAAAGCTTAAGTCTGTTTACATATCCGCCAAGGATATATATTGAATTGCTTTCAAAATCATTCATGGCATTGTCTGTTGAAGTATAAGCCCATGCATCGATATCCCAATTCCAGCCGACATCGCTTGCCTTACTGCCGGTATACTTCATTGTCTGTTTTTTAAAGAGATTACCGCTTCTTATTTTAAGGTCAAGCAGGTTATCACCCTCTTTAATATCCAGATATGATGTATCGGTAAGAGTCTCGGGCCTGATAACATTAATTTTCATAGCCCTAAGCTTTTCCACCGCATTGGTTTTGGTTGATTCCGAAAGCCAGTCTTCATTGGTCAGCATTTCTGCGTAATTGTCTATTATTTCCCTGGTAAGATCGGTAACTTTCTTTTTATCTTCATCGGTGAAATACTTCTTAGCGTATGCATTCTCAATAGCAACCGAAAGCTGATTCTCATCACCGTATCCGTATTCTGCGAGACAAAGCCCCATTGTAAAATCGTCCCACTTGCTGCTGTCCGAAGGAAAACTTATTTTAGGATATCCCAAGGTCTGCAGCAGGTCATTATACGCCTTGACAGTTGTTTTTTTGTCCAAGGCAAAAAGCGCCTCTGCCGCATTTGCGCTGATAAGATATCCCTTCATCTTTTCAAGGTTCTTTTCCACGTATATCTTATCAAGGTTTTTGAACAGAGTTTTATCCCATGTAACAACCCCCGTCTTATCGAAAAATGCGCCCATGGAATTTAAAACACCTGTAAGAGGAAATTTTTTACACAAACTGTCTACCTTGGATGCCTTGTAGTAATATCCACCCTCTTCGCTTATATTATCTGTTTTTCCGATAAACATGCCTTCATATATTTCGGAATAATCATCAATATACTTCTTTGCCTGTTTTTCTGTATAACCGGATTTTTTAAGAGCATTTATTATTGTTTTTTCTTCTATACCGTATGAACCCGGATCTTCACCGATGGAGCACACATATGTCTTTCCGTCACCTTCTTTAGGATGCTTGGCAACAAGAACATCTACGAATCTGTTCATGACATAATCATCTTCGGCTGTAAGATATGCGGTAAGTTCGTCCATAGAAGATATGGCTTCTATCCTGTCAAGATACTTTTTAAGAGGCTCGGTTCCGAGTGTATCTCTTGTGCTCCAATCCCTTACCATATTAAAGTAATCTCTTACCCTCTTTCCATCAGCATCCGAGGTAAAGCCCCCATCGAAAATTTCTTTCTTCTGATTGCGGATAAGCTCCTCGACATCAGTCTTAAATACGATATCGTACTCCGATTCCAACAACTCCGAGTCATCGGAAAGATAATCGTAATTCAATGCCAGATGAGCATCTTCTTTAACTCCCTGATTTCCGACTGTCGCAGCATATCCCAAAACACCGGAATCGATCCAGGGATAACCCGGTCTTGAAAAAACAACGACTTCCTGATTTTTGACTTTTCTTACATACTTTTTGAAAGCAGCTTTTTTTATCTGCTTTTTACCTTTTAAAAAGACGGTTTTACCTTTTTGCTTTTTGGTATGAAAAACCTTTATCTTTTTTGCTTTGGTTCCGTTTATTTTATACTCGGTATAAGTATCGTAAGGCTTTCCCGCAGTGCTTAAAACAAAAGAAACCGCTCTGCCTCTGCCCGTTCTTCTTACCCACATGTTGGAAACTTTTTTAAATGCTTTAACCTTAACGATACCGGATTTTTTATATTTAAATATCTTTACTTTCAAATATCTTCCGGAGACCTCTGCTTCGATCAATTCCCCTGTATAATCACCGTTCAGATCAACAACCGCATAGGCGGTATTAAGATCGTCCCAGGTATCCTTCAGTCCTTTAAGGTCGAGCTTCTCATCCTTTGTGGGCTTATAAGCGAGTGAACTGAGCGGCGTCCCCAAAAGCATAACCGCAGACAATGCGATTCCCACAATACCCTTTACATTTAGTTTCATTTTCATTCAGTCTCCCCCTTCGTTTAAGCAGATACCAAAATATGTCCATTGCCTTTGATTATACCAAGTTACAATTTTGTGCGCAACTTATCATATGAAGACTTATAACACACATGACCGAGATTTTATTGTTTTTAGATATAAAATAAGATAAAATAAATATCATGTGTAAAGCGAGGTGGACATATGCTTCTTACCATTATCCTATTGGCAATAGCGACGCTTGCCGAAACTGCTGTTATCATTATTTCTTTTTCCAAGATCAAAAAAATGAAAAAAGCACAGGAAGCAAAAGAAATAGCAGATGCTGAATATCTCGAGACAATGCGGGTCGAAATGCAGCGTGAACAGGACCTTGAAAATCAGTTGACTCTCGCTAAGGAAGCAAGCCTTGCAAAGAGTACTTTTTTGTCCAATATGTCTCATGAAATAAGGACTCCGATCAATGCCATAATCGGAATGAACGAGATCATAATGAGAGAAAGTCATGAGGAGGACACTTTAAAATACTCCCAGGACATAAAGGCATCGGGAGAGATACTTCTTAACATAGTAAATGACATTTTGGATCTTTCCAAGATAGAAGCAGGCAAGACCGAAATCATCAATGAACGTTACGAGCTTTCCAATCTTCTTTCAAAGGTTGTAAACATGATAGATATCCAGGCCGAAAACAAAGGACTTAAACTGGATATCAATATAGCAAACGACATTCCTTCGATTCTCTGCGGTGATGAGAGCAGACTCCAGCAATGTATTCTTAATCTGCTTACCAATGCGATCAAATACACTCAGGAAGGAAGCGTCGGACTTTTAGTCGAATACAGAAAAATAAATAATGACAATATCGCACTTACGATCAAGGTCAGTGACACAGGTGTGGGCATAAGTCCCGATAACATGTCAAAGCTGTTCACTCCCTACGAAAGACTTGATGAAGCCAAGCTTCATACCATCGAAGGCACGGGACTCGGACTTGAGATCGTAAATAAACTTTTGGGAATGATGGGAAGTACACTAAGGGTACACTCGGTTTACGGCGAAGGCTCAACCTTCCATTTCGTTATAAGGCAAAAGGTTTTGGATTGGGAGCCCATCGGTGATTTCCAGGGAAGATATCTTCGCGGTAAAAATAAGGGTAAGAATTACAGCGAGCCGTTCCACGCACCGCATGCAAGGATTCTTGTTATCGACGATACCAATATGAATCTCATAGTGGTCAAAGGACTTCTCAAAAAAACCCTCATACAGATAGACACCGCGGATTCCGGTCGTGAAGCTCTTTCCATGGTGAAGCAGAAAAAATACGACCTCATCTTCATTGACCACAAAATGCCGGGACTTGACGGAATAGAAACTCACGAGCTAATGGTCAACATGGAAGACAATCCCAACAAAAATGTTCCCTGCATCGCTCTTACCGCCAATGCGATCTCCGGTGCAAGAGAACAGTATATTAATGCCGGTTTCCAGGATTATCTTTCAAAACCCGTTTCTTCGGAACGTCTTGAAAAGAGTCTCGAAAAATATCTTCCGGCTGATATGATAATTTATCCGGGAGATCCGGGTTTTAATGACGTCGAAGCGCCTTCCGCCAATGACGATGCAAATGTTTCAAAAGCCTCTCCCGTTCAACATGAAGACGACTTGTCGGAATTCAACGGGCTTGAGGGAATAAATCTTAAAGCTGCATTAAACAACTGCGATACGATTGATATTTTAAGGGAAGCCTTGAAGGAATTTTATCAAACCATTCCCGACAAATCCGGCGATATTGAAAAGTACGCAGCTGATCTTGACTACCGCAATTTTACTGTTGCCGTCCATGCCTTAAAAAGCAATGCAAGGCTGATCGGTGCAATGCGTCTTTCCGATGAAGCTGCCACCTTAGAGCAGTACGGAAATGCCGAGGACAAAGATCAGATCTCTCTTCTTACGCCTCAGCTCCTTCGTCTTTATCGCAGCTACCTCGAAAAGCTCGCACCGATGGAGGAATACATAAAGCAGCCTGAGGCTGCGGAAGAAATTTCAAAACAGGCATTTTTAAATGCTCTTTCCGATATGAAAGAACTGCTCGAAGTTTTTGATTATGATAATGCACAATCCATAATGCATATGGTAGAATGTTATAGGATACCCCCGGAATACGGGGATAAATGGACACGTATCCAAACACTTATGGCAGAAGTCAAGCTTGATGAGCTGCTTGAAGAATTAAGTCATACAGAGGTTGTTTAAAATGGAAGAAAAGAAAGTACTGTTAATAGGTGATCCGGATAGTTTCATGGTAAATGCCATAACCAAAGATCTGTACGATATCGGTTATAATGTTACCCGGGTTTCTCACAGAGCAAGGGATGTTAAAGGTGTTAACTTCCGCCCGGATCTTTACATAGTTTATCTGGATAATTCAAACGATTTTTCGGAAACGCTAATGTATCTTGATGCCGAAGTATTGGCTTCGGATATAAAGGTCGTTATCATAGGCGAAAAAATGCAGGTTGACAGAGCCTATGACTTTATTCCCGAAGAAAGAGTCGAGGGCTCCTTCATAAGACCCGTCAACATCAAACAGCTTGAAGTCAAGCTCCAGATCATTATGGAAAATGAACGTGTATACGACGGAGCCAAAAGGATACTTGTTATCGATGATGACGGAATGATGCTTAAAGCCATCAAATCCTGGCTTGAGATCAAATACAGGGTTACCATCGTAAACTCAGGTATGTCTGCAATCAAATTTTTAGCGACAAACTCAGTGGATCTCATACTTTTGGACTACGAAATGCCGATAACGGACGGACCGGAAGTTTATCAGATGCTAAAAAGCGATCCGGATACCGCAGATATTCCCATAATGTTTTTAACGGTAAAATCCGATAAAGAATCTGTAATGAGAGTTTTAGCACTTAAGCCCGTAAACTACCTTCTGAAAACAATGCCGCCTAAAATGCTTGTTGCGGAGATAGATTCCTACTTTGAGACTCACCCATAATATTTCATTACTTGTATATTTCTCAGTCGAAGGAGAGCATATTATGTCTGAAGGATTACTTCAAAAATTCGGCAGTTTTTCGCCTGTAGGCGATCTGCTGACACTTATTATCTGCATTCTGCTGATGCATCTTTTGATCCAGACCTTTATTACCAAGGATTCAAATTTTAAAGCATTTTGCGGTATGCTGGGGTTTGTAGCTTTAGCTGCAGTATTTGACCTTATCTTCCATACACTTTTGGCATCCGACAACATGCCTGTATTTTTGATATATGCCACGCGGATGATATCGCGCTTTTGCCTTTTCGGAACTTTTATTCTTTATGTCTATTATTTCGGGAACTTACTTGAACTGCCTAAGAAAACCAAAAAAACTTTTAATGCCGTCTCTATACTAATTTCGTCTTTACTCTTGCTCGGTGATATTTTAGGTTCAGTCTTCGGATATGGATTTACGGTTGACTACAGTTCGCATTCTTACACAGGAGGATTTAACTTCCTGGCCATAGGACTTTTATTAAATATCTGCATATTGGGTTTCATGCTGACAAGATACAAAGAGAGACTGGTATTTCAGATCCTGCAGGGCGTAATGGGAAGCTATGTTCTTTGTATTATCATCCACATAATACAGGGGCTGCATCATCAGACATCCTTTACCATCTCGATCTTTATACTGCCCATCATTGCTCTTATGTATCTTTTGCACTCAAATCCTTATGATACGGAAACCGGTGCGATACACGCATCCTCTTTTACAAAAATGATCCTGGATGCACACAGCAAAAACCGCGAGCTTATGATAATTTCCCTGCATGTTCAGGACTTCGATAAAAATGCATACCTTCTTAGAGATATGCATAGTATGGTATATAACTTCTACAGCAAATGCGTAAAGAAAGGCACTCTTTTCCGCTTGCACGGTGACAGGTTGGTACTTGTATACAGAATCGACCAGAATCCCAACTACGAAGAAACGAACAGGGCTCTTGTTGAAGCATTTACTCCCTTATACGAAAAACTCAAACTCAAATTTAAAGCTGTTTTTGTTAAGTCGGAGTCCAAGCTTTCAGAGAATAACTCTTACCCTGATCTGTTTAAATATATTGAGCCCAAATGTGAACCCAACAATTTTTATACAGTCACGGAAGATGACATACTCAATTTCACCCGAAGACTTTACATCATTTCCGAGCTTAGGGATATCGAAGAAAAAATGGATCTTGATGATCCGAGAGTTATTGTTTATTGTCAGCCCGTATTTAACGTCTCCTCAGGCGCTTATGATACTGCTGAAGCTCTTATGAGAATGGAGCTTCCGGACACCGGATTTTTATTCCCTGATATGTTCATCCCGGTAGCGGAACAGACAGATCTCATTCATCCGCTTTCGCTTATTATTTTAAACAAAACCTGTAAGGTGATCCATAATATGCTTGAAAACGGTTTCCACGTTCACCGCATATCGATAAACTTCTCCATTCAGGAAGTCAGGGACGAGAATTTCTGCCGTGATATATTAAGGATCATAGAACAAAACAATATTCCTTACGAAAAAGTCGCCATAGAACTTACAGAGAGCCGAAATACCACTGATTTCAACATGGTTAAGGCCAAAATATACGAACTGAAAGAAAAGGGCATTCTCTTCTATTTAGACGACTTCGGAACCGGTTATTCCAACTTCGATCGTATCATGGAGCTACCCTTCGATATCATCAAGTTTGACCGCTCTCTGGTTATAGAATCCGGAAAAGACAAGACGTCGGAGTACATGGTACACACCTTTGCGGATATGTTCCACAAGCTTAACTACAGAGTGCTTTATGAAGGTGTTGAGGATACAGCCGATGAGGCAAGATGTATCAGAATGTTTGCTCAGTACCTGCAGGGCTACAAATACTCAAAGCCCATACCTATTGCACAGCTTGAAAACTTCTTCTCAAAAGTAAATATATCACCGTTATAAAAAATTAGGACCGGACTCTTACGAGCCGGTCCTTTTATATTTGATCAAAAATCGTAAATTGCTACGGTCTGCACATAAGTCCGCCTGCACCGTATCCCGGGTCTCTGTTCACCCAGGTCATAATATATACAGGTTTTCCATTACCGTCCACATATGCTATATCATATCCGGTGCAGATCTCCACATGATATATACCTTTATATCTGCCGTTATTTGCTCCCGTTCCGAAATAAAGATCTCCGGGGTTAAACTTTCTGTTTTTGATATTTTTATTGTTGACCCATCCGATCTTTTTGTGTCTTGCCATAAGATATCTTGCTATATCTGCAGCTACGGGCGCCCAATATCTGTTTCCGAAATAATATCCGTAGTTCTTAAATGAACGCCATACAAGGGAACTGCAATCGTAATATCCCTTCTTCATTCTGTAAGGCTGTGAGTAGCTGCTGCTGTTTACTATTCCTCTGGCAGTCTTAATTATATGGTATTTTGCGTCTGAAGCCGTATTTATAACCGCGTAAAGCTTATACTCACCTGCTTTAGCTGTTATAAGGGTTGAACCCACTCCCTTAGCTTTTACAACTCCCTTTTGGGAAACTGTAGCCACCTTGGGCTTACTGCTCTTCCACTCTACCTTTCCGTCAAATTTTGCAACCTTAAGAGTTGTTGTTTTGCCCTGCATGAGAAATGCAGACTTTTTATTGAGCTTAATACCGTTAAGCTTTATCTCTACAGGGAAGATTTTGCCGTTAATATCAACATTTACCGTCTTTTTCCCGTTTCCTGAAGCAAGTATGGTAACAACATTTTCGTTAACCGACACATCTTTGATCTTTACATTGGAGGAACCCGAAACAGAAAAATCAACAAATGAATTATAGTCTGACAGAGGCGCTGCCCCTTCCGGAAGACCCAACAGATTAAATGATACTTCCTGATTTCCCGTACCATAAAGATACTCACTTGCATCAAACGTTAATTCAAAGGAGGTATTATCCGCCGTAACATTGGTCATATCGGAAGTAACATAAAAATAATAACTGCAGGAGTAATTCTCCGTTCCTCCCTCAACCGAATATTCAACCGTTACATATGCTTCTCCGGAAGTAACTGCGGAGTATACATATCCACCCTGACTCTCTATTATCTTAAGCACTGCTTCGTTTGATGAGGTTATCTTTCTTCCCGTTATCTTATCAAAACCGAGCTTTGCCGCTTTCTTGGAAGTCGTATCAATGTCTATCATTCCGGATGCCCCAAAAAGCAGTTTATGACTTTCCTCTTCTTTGAGCAGCTTAATATCAGCACTTTCATTGAGCGGAACCGTAGAAACTATCGGGTTATAAATAACCTCAGGTTGGGTTACAGTTTCCGATTCCTGTGAAGCTTCGGTAGCTGTATCGATAGCCCCGTCTGTTACCGTCTCTTCGGAAATATAGGTCCCGTCACTTAAATCAGATGCAAAACTGACAACAGGTGTTCCAAGCATTTCTATCGTAGCTGCCAAAGCAAGTACCATCGAAAGAGTTTTGGCATATCTATTGTGTCTAAAAAGCAAAACATTCTCCTTTCTGCGAAAAAAAAGATGCGATCCTGTT
>JAILKW010000280.1 GCA_024693455.1 Lachnospiraceae bacterium | reverse complement strand
ATTCACATACCACTGACGTATAATATCAAGTTCAAAAACCTTACCATCCATAAAACAGCCCCCTTTCATATTCTATTTATGAATTCCTGTCTCAACCAACATATAACGCATAACGAAAGTAACTTTACTTCTATATATATTATAATACCGCCCAATTCCTTATTCAAGGTATTTTGGCCTATATATCTTAGCTAAGGTTGACGCAAATCCCGCGCCAATTCTTGCGAGCGAGATTTGAATTTTAAAAGAAGTATGTTAGTATTAGAAAAGGTTTTAGGTGTACTTACTGTCATCGATACACAGATTCCAACAGTTGACTCACCGACAACTTTGAGGAGGATCGATCCATGGAAAAAAATCGCATCTACAGAATTTACGGAACGGAATACAAGGCAATGACTAAGCGTTTGTTGGCCGAGAGCAGGCTTGCGGATATCATTGATGACAGGAATCTGTGCATTGGGATCAAGCCAAATCTTGTAGCTCCTTCGCCGGCATCTTTTGGAGCAACGACCCATCCCGAGATAGTTGAAGGGATAGTGGAATACTTGCATGAATACGGTTTTTCCAATATTCTGATCGCAGAGGGTTCCTGGGTTGGCGACAAAACGGCAGAGTCTTTTAAATACTGTGGATATGAGGAATTAGCCAAAAAACACAATATACGTCTTGTGGATACGCAAAAGGATTCGTCCCATCCCGTCGATTGTGGTGACGGTGTAATCCTTAATGTCTGCGATGTTGTAAGTAAGATAGATTTTCTTATAAATGTCCCCGTTTTAAAAGGGCATTGCCAGACGAGGATGACCTGTGCGCTTAAAAATATGAAGGGATTGATTCCCAACACCGAAAAAAGACGCTTTCACACTATGGGACTTCACGAGCCGATAGCATATCTTCAACGTGCGATACATCAGGATTTTGTTGTTGTAGATCATATTTGCGGGGATTTGGATTTTGAAGAGGGTGGCAATCCCGTTGTCAAAAACTGCATTATGACCGGCCTCGATCCGCTTCTTATAGATGCTTATGCCTGCAAAGTGCTTGGCTATACACCTTCTGACGTGCGATATCTCGAACTTGCGGGCGAGCTTGGGCTGGGAAATAATGACATTGACAGCGCTGACATAGTAACCGTTGGAAAAGGGGTTGCTGATGAACATGAAGAAATTCACCACAGCGTACTTGAAGTTTCTTATGCCGCAAATGAAGTGGATTCATGCAGTGCCTGCTATGCATCATTGACAGGTGCACTTATCAGGTTAAAAGAAGAGGGTTTGTTGGAAAAACTCGATGAGAAAATTGCCATAGGCCAGGGTTTTGCCGGAAAAACAGGCAAGCTCGGCGTTGGCCGGTGTACCGGCAGATTCGACATAAACATACCCGGCTGCCCTCCCGGGGAAGATGACATTTACGAAGGTCTTAAGAAGGTAATAGAGCTTCATTTCTAGTCTATTTCACGAGGCTAGGCGTGGGATTTGCGTCAGCTTTAGTTGACATATTTCATCTGCAAATCCCTACGCATCCTCATTAGCCTTAGCGAGTCTTGACACTCTGATACCAAAAAACTACTGCATTTCAAATCGATTAATAATTCTCCGGAAGGGTTTCTTTTTTTCTCTCGGTGATATTGATATTCATCATCGGTTGTTCTATTGTATTCTGATCCATCTGCTCATTGAAATGACTCTGAAGCTCCGGAGAATTAAGATTCTTATCTATTATATTCTCCTTTTCTATACCTAATTCATTCGAATATTTCTGTAAGACATCTGCTCGGAAAAATTCCTTTCTCTCTACACGATCTGTGTCTTTCAGCTTAGTAACTTTTTCCATATAATTCAAATTTTGGGTACTTACCATTATTCCCGGCTCTGCAATGAGATTAAGCTGACTTTCACAAAAAGCTTTGATCGATCTGGCATATTTTAACCGGTATATCCTCTGCGTAGATGGAAAAGGCCTCCACTCTCTTGCCTTCTCCTTAAGATAATTATCTGCTGCCTTCTTAATTTCAACAACCGCATCAAATATATCTTTAAGCCCTGAAGCATCCTGAAGTTTATCTATACCATTTAATTTCTCTTGAATTAAAAGGTATTCTCCGGTATCCGTATGAGTTTCTCTTTTTGCAGCACCGAACATTTCCTTATAATGACCAACCCTTTCCTTCAATCCTCCCACTAACTCCTTATTATTACATTTACCATTAAATTCTCCATAAATCCTATTAATATCATCTCTATAACTACTATATTCGGAAAATACACTGTCCATTTTATTTAGCTTAGTCCTTGTTTTATCAAACTCCGCTTTGTTCTGATTTCTATTTTCCCTTGCTTTGTTTATCTCTTCATTAAGTCTTTCAGGAGAACTTTTAGACTTATCAATAATAAGGTTGACTTTAATTAATGAATATTTTTTTCTTTCTTCAGTTAAGTCCGCGCGCGTTTTGATTTGTGTATTAATATCTTTAGTCAAATCGTCTTCTATAGCACTGATGAATGAAATTTTTTTCTTCTCATTCAGATCCTTAACATAATTTTCTTTTAATGATTCTAACTCATTTTCAAAATCTTTTTTTTGTGATTCTAACGCTGCTTTATAATCTTCATCAGACATCTTTCCTTCTTCGTGTTCTCTTTTTAATCTCCTACCCATGCCACTGAAATTAAAAGCCTCCATTCTGTTATTCAAAAAAGCACGCTTATCACTATTGACCTGCCAATCAAAATAATCCAAATTCTCTTTAGCCCGGTTTAACTCTTCCGTCAGTTGTCTTTTCCTTTTTATCCCCTTTATTTTATTATCAATAATAACATCAACCTCATACGGATCAAAGTGTCCCTCTGCCACATTAAAAGCAAGCCTATATCCTTTTCTTGCAACCCTCAAAATTGCTACTTGATGTTCGTTGGCGATAATGTACTTGACCTTATCTATGTTATCAAAGGAAGCACTTTTTCTTCTGAAATACTCCTTGCTTTTTAATTCCATTCCTTCTCTTTCGAGCAATTCCTGGTATTTCATAAAATGATCGATGTATATATTGTACACATCATCAAACGATATATCCTCTATCTTCGTATATTTCCCTTTACTATTACTCTTATCTTTTTTTCCCTTAATAAGATACTCTTTACCTTTATATTGATCAAAAAAATCCTTACCTCTTTCTTTAAAGTCTAACCTTTGAATTTCCTTAGTCGTTTGAATAATACTATCATTTAACATAGTAGTCGGAAGTTCGCGATAACTAGTATTCGCTTGCTTCACGTTTATCTCGAGACTATCTCTCACGTTCTTTACAAAGCCATTATAAACTTTATCATATCTTTCTCTGTTTTTATTTTTACTTAAAGTTTTTAATAAATCCTTATCAGGGCATACTGTGAAAACATCCTCCAAATCATTCTTGAAGGAGCTAACCTGATTCATAACCTCCATATTTCCGTCATACTTATTCTTATTCCGCGCGGAATTGGGATCATATGTAGCTTCCAGTATTTTCCATCTTTCCGGTTCAAAATAAGCTATCTTCCCCCATATATTATCTTTATGTTTTTTCAAAAATTCATTAAAGGATGTTTCTGTAAACTTCCAACTCTCATATGTTAATCGTTTGTTATAATACTCCTTTGCTATATCCCATTCCCCTTTTTTTTCTAATTTTGCTTTAACTTTATCTAAAGTGTACAGTTCTTTCTTTTCTTCAAACTCGAGGTTTTCTTTTGCACTGGTATATCCAACCTTATACGGAAGCCTCTCCTTCCTAAGCTTCTCCAGATTTTCCAGAATATCAATTTCATTATGTCTATATCTTTTCACTTGTTTCAAATAAGCTTCATCTTCACCTTGAATACGCTGTGTCATTTCTATCTTATCACTTATTTCTTTCTCAATTACTTCTGTCTCATGGATTGATTTTTCGCATTCCTTAACCTTCGATTCATACTCCTGTTTCTTTTCTTCACTGCTTAAATCCTTGTACTCCTTTTCACTCTCATTATATTTTTTTTCGAGTTTTGTGTCCTGCTTTTTGATTTCATCCCATGACAGATTTTTATCATTATCAATCAGCTCTTTTAGGTTAGTTATAAAGTTCAACTGCTTATTTTCAGCTGTTTTCCTTTGTTTAGCCAACTCCATTTGTACATTTTTCGACTTAATAACATTTACCCGTACCGATGCATTGGAAAGTTTATTAAAATAGTCATACATATCCTGAATTAAGGGCTCATCACTAAATTCCTTATATTTATCAACTGCATTATATTTACTCAGACATTGTTGCAGACGTTTTGCACCATCCATCTGCAGTAATAATTGATTCTCTAATTTGCTAAGTCCGTCTTCATAATCAAATTCATATCTACTTTTGTCTTGTTTCTCCCCCAAATACTTTTCCATTAATCCCAACTGATCACGAAAATTATTAACAAAATTTTCGGTTATATTGTACCCAAAACTGTCTATCACACTGCAAATCTCCTGTGCAGCAGCAATCTTTTCCCGGTCTTGAGAGTTATCGTTTGCTTTAGTCTCCATGTAATCCCTAAAATCTTTTAATTTTTTGGTGTCAATGGTATCTAAGAGTTTTTCGATATCCTTAGTATAACCGATATAAGAGTACTTCAATTTTGACATATTTCTTTCCCTCCTTAATATAAATAGTTCCCCGGTAATAACTGTTTAGCCTACAGCTTACTTTACGTACTATACTTCCCCATAATTACCAGCATAAGGTCCATTGGCAATCCTTGTCAAAAACTTCTCAGCACTCTCTCCTTCACCACGAAACCCATATTTTACAGACACGGCTATTCCCTCTTCAACAGCCGTTTCTTCTATATTCTGCCTAAAAAACTCAATCACGGTCTTTGACTTCCATTCCCCTACCAAAAAGAATGTTCCTTTGGAAATACGTATAATATCTATCTCCTCCGGACGTGCATTCTTTAAAATCTCTATCACAACCCGGGAATCATCATCTGTATTAAGCAACATACCCAATCCGCCTTTATAATTCCTCTTTTTATCGTCATCAGATAAAAGCGTCAGATATGCTTTTGAAAAAAATCCTGTATCACTGTCAACAAACCGGCGTTCCTCACGCATGGAAAGATACAATAAGAATATCCCGAGTCCGGTTCCTAACGGATTAAGATCTATCTCGTAATTAAATACAAATGTGATACTCCAACCAAAAAGTACCGGTAAATAAAATGGCATTCCCCGAAACATCACAGGTCCCTTACGTCGATTTCTGTAACGCATAAGAGCTATAATAGTTTTTACCAACATTACCGTTTCTATTAATTTGAGTACATAATAAGAAACAACCACCCAGATTTTTATAATCATATTGGCTTTGGCTCCGGAAGAAGTATCCGATACCGTAAGTCCATGCAACGCCATTATAAAAAGAACCGTCTCCATGACTGATATTACTGTCAAGAGTTTAATGTTCCCGGGTCTTATAATACGTAGATGATCCTCACTCCTGTAGATCATAAAATCCACGAAAAGTATCCATACAAAAAGAAGTACAACATCAAACATATCATAAAGATATCCGATTATAAGAGAGCTGTAACTTAAAGACTCCACATTCATCCCCGGAGAAATCGTATCTTCCACAATCTTTAAAACTGAGATAACTATTGATATCATGCATAACCGGCCAAAAAGATCGTCTATTGTTTTATAGGGCTTTGCATCCCTTATATTCAAAATGAAAGCTCCAACACTCAGTAGGATCGCGATCATATCAAACGCCCACGTTATTATAATCATACTGTCTTCCCTCTCATTTTTCCTGACGAACGCCACTCATAACAATGTCACCCTTTTTATCCGGAAATAAATTTTTTACCAAAGCATTTACGTTGCTGCTATGCCTCCTGATCAATATCTTTGTCTCCGGCGGATACCTTTTTATGACCTCTCTTGCAGAGAATCGCAAAAGATTTAGAACTGTTTTTTTGGGATCGATATCTACTGCAAACAGTAATTCAAGTACCAAAGTCCCGGTTGGTGTCTTATGTATTAAAAAAAATCCTTTAACCTTGCCATCCAAAATAACACACGAAGAAACATCCTGCTCAAACCATTCCTTTGATATCCATGCGATATCCTCCAGCAGTCCCTTTCTCCCATGAAACATAACATCGGTGATTCCGTTTTTGTACTGTCTGTATTCCACCTCACTCAAGGGTTTTATGTAAAAGGCCGGTTTTTTCTTTACAAGCTTTAGTCCCTTTATATCCTCTACCGTTACATAAACGTCTATACTTTCTGCATTTTCTATTTCAAATCCAACTCCGGAAAGGGCTTCTCCCAACAATGAAGCTTCCTTATCCATCGGCAGTTCAATTTTCGAAACAACTGTTAGCTCATCCTCTATTTGACTGCGATATGCGCCAAGGAGATTATCAAGTACTTCTTTGCCCTCTCCAAAAAACCAAACAATCTCCGATTCTGTATCCTTTTCTTCTTCCTCGGCATTTTTATACGACCAGACAATTCCCCCACACTGAGTATCTTTGCCTGTGACCATTCCGTGAAAACAAAGTCTTCCGATATTTTCTGCCACGTCCGGAGGAATAATAGATCCTTCCTGATCTATATTGAACTGATCAATTTCAAAAAGTTCCATTTAATTAATCCCCTTTTCGTTAAGTTTTATCTCACCTTTTCATGTGCGTTTATCTCGCCTTTTTAATGGATTTTATTATAACATTTACGTTATTTATCCGTCCATGATTTATCTTCATTATTGCCGATTTTGTGGTCTTTTCAACAATTATTAATTCAAGTCCCGCTCTCGAACCGTGGTTTCCAATACCATCTGAAAATTTGCCGGTGTAGATCTCCCCTTACTTTTTTATACGTTCAAAATATCAGTATGGCATCTCAAATAAAAAACTCATTGTTTGTTTTTTAATTTTATGTAACGTATAATGATTTATAAATATGATACTATACAACAAATACAATAAGGATGGTAAAAATATGAGAAAAACAAAAAAACTTAAACTTGCCATGCTAGCAGCAACGCTGACTCTTACAGGTGTGGCAGCAACAAGTCCTATAAACACAAACGCAGCCGCAAAGCCCGCACAACCAAAGGTGAGCCTGTCAAAAAGCTTTATTAATAACGACAATGCCGGTCTCATCTTTAAATGGAAGTCTGTAAAAAAGGCAGACGGCTATCAATACAGATATAATCTCAAATACAAAAAGGGCTGCAAGGCATCTTCTTATAAGGTTAAGACTGTAAAAAAGACCTCTGCAAAGATCAACTTCCTCACACACAAGGCAATTGCATTTCAGGTCAGAGCCTTTATCAATACAGATGGCAAAAAGGTATACGGAAAATGGTCCAAAGCCTTAACCTACACCTCAAACGAAGTTGAAAATATGGTTGACGAGGCTTATGCCACTCTTGAACAAAAAACAGCATCGGATGCTCTTTCCAAGAAACTAAAAAACCTTTTAGCTGCTGATGAAAAGGAATACGGAAAAGGCGGTTGTCCGTATTATTTTGCCGACCTCGACAACAATGGCTTTGAAGACCTTATCTATATGAAGGGCATGGTAATGCCCGAGACAACCTTTTACCATTATGATTTTGGCAAAGGCAAAGTCGTTCCTTTTAAACTCGAAGACGGCTCATCTGTATTTCAGGGTATTGACGAAATGAAATCGGATCCCGAATACCACAAAGACGGTGCAAGATTATATATAGCTTACAGATTTACTGACGGACCGGACTATAAAGGTATCGTATACCGCTTCAATGATGAGAGCAAAATGGTGATCGAAACTACCTACGAATGCAAAACCATTGACGGCACAGATGCTACCGCCGTTTATACAATAAACGGGAATACCGTTTCAAAAGAAGAATTAACGGAAAAGACCAATTACCTTGTAGACTGGCCTGATCCCATTACAGGATCTGTTGGTTAAATTTTACGTATTATGTTATTTTTTGACCTGATAAACTGTAAAAAAGCAACAAATACTTGATATTATTTTGTTTTACGATAAAATATAAGATGTGGTTTTGTCAATTTGGACAGGACTTTTTCCAGAGGGGGGAAAGCTTACAGAGAAATAATTGTTATATATAAAGGAGGAAGGTTTAATGCAAAAATGCGAAAAAACGTGGAATTCACAAATCGTTGAACACAAGGGGTTTAGGGATCTTGGCAACTACATAATCGAATTACCTGATTTCGATGATCCAAATGTTCTTGAAGTCGGACGTGCTGCCGGTAACTACCTTGCAGATCATGGCGAGTCTCCCTACTTTGGGTGCACTGCAATGATCAAGAAGAACAGTCAGGGTGAGATCATTGTTGGCCGAAACATGGACCTTGATATCTCACAGAGTCCTGCTTATGTGTTTAAGACTACCATGGGTAAATACAAAAACTTCTGCGTTTCTTACTCACCCGGATTGTACAAGACCTATGCCGAGATTCAGGAAATGGACGAGCTCGATCCAAACATGGTTGCTATGATCATGATGTCAAGCTGTGACTGTATAAACGAGAAGGGTCTCTACATCGAGGTAAACCTGCGTGAGTATACCAAAGAGCTCTGCTGCTATGGTATGCACTCTTCCCGCGGCGAGAAGACTCGTGACGACGGAACACCCTGGAGCGAGCTTCGTTGCTGTACCACATCTATCTGCCAGTTCGTTTCCCAGAACTGCGCTACCGTACAGGAAGCTATCGAATACATCAATAACAGCTTTGACTGGTATACTATTGCGCCGGCTCCCGGCATGAGTATGGCTGTTAGCAATAACAACCTTTGCTGCCTTATAGGTGATGCCACAGGCGAGTACGGTGTAATCGAGTTTGCACAGGATCAGATCAATTATCTGCCCTACCAATTCGGTCAGGCAAATTACTATATCACACCCAAGTGGAATGCTCTCGAGACAGATGGTCCCGGACATGGCAGACTTGATATGGTTTCCAAGGTTATCGTTCCTGTTGAGACCTTAGAGGAAGCTATGGATGCTATGAAGCCCATCATGTGGCGTAACGAGACACTTTGGATCGGCGAGTCACACCGTATCACGGACGGCAGTCGTTTGCATCGCTACAATCAGATCGCTTTCCAAGATGATAAGGGCGTTCCTCAGATGGACTGGAGAAGCGAGTATGTTTTCCAGTGGCCGGTTATGGATGATGGTCGTATGCTCATTTCTGCTGATCTGTATGAACAGGCCAAGAAATCAGACTTTGACCCTATGATCAAACAGTACTATGATGAGGCTGTAGAAAAAGGATATCTTGTAATTGATGACGGCTCTTATAAGTTTGATGTCAATGGTGCTAAGGTTGGTATTGATGAGCTTCTTGCAAAGAAAGCAGAGTATGAAGCTTGTGCGGACCTTGACAAGCGCGCTGAACTCAAGCCCTACTATGATGAGTGCTGGCGTCTGCTTCGAAATCTTACTACCAGATGGGCAGTAAACGACGACCATTATGAGGCTATGAAGGCAGCTGCTTACGCAAGTTTGCATGTTCGCTATGATGCAAATGGCAATTTCGATCTTTCTGCCATGAGTAAGTATGAAAAGCTTTGCGCCTTCTATGGCAAAGGCTGCGAAAAGGATGAGACTCCGTTACGTGATGACGCCTCTATCTGGACCACCAGTGTTAACGTCGGCGTAAACTGCAACAAGAAAGAGATTAAGGTTCGTTTCTGGGAAGATGATAATGTAATCTTCCATGCCAAGTTCTAAAGCGAACATTTATTTGATAATATCCCGGCATCGAATAGAAGCCCGGTAAAAATAATCCCGGTGAGCCAAAATGGCTTACCGGGATTTATAATTGGTATTTTAAGAATATTCTTGAGATATAATCACCTTAATTACTTTTGGAATCCTTTGATTCTACTTTATCGGTACTTGGATTTGCTCTATCAAGAAATCTGATGAAGCCTAACATACCTATTTTCTCGCCATCCTGAAGGCTCATGTACTCAGGATCAGTCGATATAAGTTTGTTGACAACACTATCATGAAAATTTGTTTCATATATACCGTACTTATCTATAAATCTTTTTGATTTTTTTATCACCTCATATCCATGTTTCATTTTCACAGATTTAAGATCAGCTTTGGGAAACTTATCAAAAAATGTCTCATAGTATTCCTTCGTAACAGATCTGAATTCCCGAATCGTTTTACTAATATTGTACATCTCCCTCTCATATAACGTTGAGTTTAATTTAATAAATTCATCTCTTATCCCTGTTATCAATTTGGTGTAATCCTTAATAAGATCCGTTTCATCTTCATCGTCCTCATTAACAGTTTTAATATCCATGTCATATTTAAGATCCATTAATTCATCATAAGTCTCCACAAATTCCTGATTCTCCACTATCCTGCCTACGTCAAACCTGGTCCTTTGAGCGAGGAACTCCTTGATTTTATATGTTTTTCCACTGTCATGATCACTAAAGAATTCTTCACTATTAAGCTTATCAATATTTTCTTTTTGAAATTGAATGCTATTATTCAGATCCACCAAAAGTTTCTTCAACTCTTTTCTTTTCTCAGAGGACAGATTGTTTTTTGAACCGTCATATTCTTTTATGATTACTATAGTATCCTCAAAAACTTTTATGAGTGCATAACGATTATCTTCCGTACATTTGCTTTCCAAAAGATCTTCTAAGCTCCAGAGAGTTTTCTTAATCTCATCACCTTTATCACTTTCAGATTTGGTTACAAAATCATGCAAAAGTCTGATCCTGTCAATCAGCTGTCTTGTCCTCCATGCATTTGCAGGGTCAAAAATCTGTGAGGCTTTGTTTCTCTCATCGTTTTTGGCTATTTCATCAGACATTTTCTTTAATCTGTCAGAAAGCACCTCATCCTCGTCTTTAATAGCCTCTATCTCTCTCGCCTCTTCTTCATCATAAGATTGCTCTTCATCATAAGATTCTTCTACCTGATCAACGGACTCTGAATAATCATCTGCTCTGTACTTTTCGGGCATAAAACGGTCCGCTATATTTGTGAAATGTTTTTCCTCAGTTTCTAAAACACTTTCTTCAAAATAATCCACCGCATATTCACCAAAATATTCCTTATAATCCTCAGTAGGTTTTGATAGTAATTTTGAGATTGCAAGAAAACCTTCTTCAGTTTCGGAATTATTGACGTGATCTTCTTCTTTCAATGATACGTTCATCTGTTTTATCATCGTTTCGGCATAAACAAGCGTAGAGAATCCCGGATCCTTTGAAATGACCATGGAGGCATATTTTTCTTTTAATTCTTCTTGTTCATACTTATTGGTATCCATATCATCCTGAATAGAATCAGGGAGATCTCCATTTTTGAGGTCCATATATTTTTGACCCAGATCTGTGCACACTTTAAGTCTATAGTTGTGCATAGCCTTTAAGATTTCATCATTAACCTGATTTTCCAGATAACTACGACATATCGAAAGCGGCTGTAAATAAATATTGTATTCATAATCTTGAACCTTTTCGCTTTTATATTGTATTGCTTTAGCTGTCTCAAAAAACCTGGCCGGGTCAAATTTCCTACCCATTTTCTTTGTCAAATTGCTTTTAAAGATCTCATTGATATCCAGCATCTCTGTAAAAGCTATATATGGATCGATATTCTCCATATCATTTGAGCTTTCGTAGTTATCTAAATATTTTTTTATACCACACTGATCAGACAAGACCTTATCACACATATCGTAAAACTTCTTTATTGTAAGAAAGTCTTGCCTCTCACTTGCGGTTTTAAGATCCTCATATTTTTTCTCCTTCAAATACGAAGAGCAGGCTTCCCGGACATCATTACATTGTTTTTGTATATCATCAAAAGGATTTTCCCCGTTTTTCATCACATGATCTTTTGCATGGTAATCATCCAGGAGCTTATATAATCCTTTTATTGAATTCTGTAAAGTTGTCTGCAACTTGTCTTCCGGTCTATCCTCCATTTCCGCAAAGTCTAGTCTGAGATTTTTAGCAGCAATCTTACCTTTAGAGATGAGCTCACCCTTTCTTGTCTTATATCTAAAAAGTGATCCGGACAAAACATTACCAAACGAGGCATCCTTACCCAGAATTTCTTTGTCTTCCTGCTTAACATTAATATCAAATGTTTCTTTATATTTCAAAATACGATTTTTTTCATTTTCCAGAGATATCCTTAAGTCCGTTACTCTTTTTTTTCTGCGCTTTCCCTCAGTTGTAAATGGATTTCTTGAGTTTTCGTACTTTTGCATGCTTTTGATCGCTTCATTATAGGTCTCGTAAACACCGGGGTATGATCCGGGTGCGAAAAAATCCTTTTTCCAAAACCTATAAACTGCACTGATATTTTCCTTTATAGCCTCCATCTCGGGACTGTCTGCTTTCTTTTCTCTCTTGTCATTATAAAGAAGCTTTATCCTGGCCTCTGTCAACTTCAATTGCATAGATGCCAGTCTTCCATAATTAACTCTGTTATCTTTTTCTAATTGATCTTGCCCAATATTATTAATTCTGCTAAAAAGCACTTCTTCTTCATCTTCAAGCTGTCTTATCTCTGCTTCATGATCTACCTTCAGCTCATCATTTTTCGTATTTTGGACGGATAGCCTTTCGTCCTTCTCATCCAATACCTCAATATGATCTGCCGATTGGGATTCGTCTTTACTCTCCTCACCTAAAAACTTAACCTTATCATAAAAATTCCGTATGGTGTTATACTCATATTTCTCCTCAGCCGATTCAAGTTTATCGTAATTCTTAGCTTCAAAATATGCACTGTATGCATTTAACATCTTTTTGCTGGTTACCTCTGTCCAGCACTCCTTATCGGTCCATTCCCTTGAATCTTTTCTTTTTTCAAGGTAAGATTTAAGCTTGTCCAAAAAATCATGTGTCTCTTCTTTTACCTTTGCAAGATGCTCATCACCTCTCTCATTATCCAGTTCCTCTATATCACAGAAGCTATTCTTAATTATAATTTCATCTTTTACTGCTTCGTCTTTGTAGTAATCCCCGGACAACATCTCTTTGTACGTATAATTTCTGACCTGTGCTTTTTTTATTTCATATTTTGAGTCCTCATCATTCGTTTTCTGTTTTACTACATCTTCTGAAGCCGGATCCTTTTCGAGGCGTCCCCTTACATCCCATATATCTCTCCGCATGATTTCAAGCGTGTCTCTTAACTTAGTTATCCTGCCTTTCCTTCTTTTCCCTTCTGAGGTAAATGGCTTCCTGGAGTTTTCGTACTTTTCCATGCTATCGATCAACTCACTCAAAGTATCATCAAAACCCGTTTCTGTTGACTCCCTTTCGAATTTAGTATCCAATTTATCATACAGTTTTTTAATGCCATTCTTTATCGTCTTCATTTCTTGACTGTCTGATTTTCCGTTTCTCTTGTCATTATATAGGAGCTTAATTTGTGCCTCCAGATCTCTCATTCTCATTTTTGAAAACCGACCCTTGTATTCAAAATCATATTTCGGGGCCTGTTCCCAGTGTTGCTCTCCGTTTTCATTTGCTTTTTTCCGGATTTGATTTATATGTTTATAAAGCATCCCTTCTTCATATTCAATTGATTTTATTTCTTCTTTATTTATTGTCAGATTATCATCAACGGACAGTTTTTCATCTTCTTTTTCTACTGTCAACTTAGCATCAACGGACATTGTTTCCGGCATACTTTCCGAAAGTGACTTATCCAACATTTCCTTTTTAACTTCATTTTCATTTTTAACTTCATCGATTTTCTCGTTAATATCGATTACGTATGTCTTCTCTTCGACTCTATCCTTAGTGATATTTATAATTTCCTTCTCATTTAGTTTTTTGACTTCATCGCTCATAAACAGATCCCCCCTGAGATTTATTATCACCTGCATTCAAAATTTCAACTATTTCGGTCTATATATCACTCATTTTACCATGTTTTTTCCCAAAATTATACCTTTTGTTACATTCGTTAATTGAATCCGAATTCAGACTCGGTTAATATTTTAATGGCGAAAATGCGCTGACGCACTAAGCATGGTATTTACCATAATCCATATCTGTTTGACGCAGAAAAAGAAATCCTCCACCTCTAAACCTTAAAGGTAGAGGTGGAGGTATAAGGATTTCTTATGTCAGGAAGGGACAAGCCCCTACTGACAGGGTACGAAGTGCCTTCAGCGTCGAGAAGGGTCACACGATCTGCCTGCTCCCCGTCAATGATCAGGGCTACCCCTGTTTACTATACATCTAATCAAAGACTTTAATGTTTGATAATATAAGCTACAATAGCGATAACCCATAAATGCAGCGGGTAGAATACATAAAAGAAGTATTTACCCGGAATTTTTGAATTACCTTTTTGACCGTTATATAAAAGTATAAACGGAACTACCATACAACCAAGCCACTCGGAAGCAAAACAGAAGTAGTCAAAGCCTTGAGTAAAGAACATTTCCGGTCCGCCATAGAAGAACAGTATAAATATTGACAGCGCAATAGAAGAAAGTGATTGAAGTATCTTCCTGTTGTGGAAAATATACATAAACACAATAAAGGGCAAAAGCTGCAGACCACCTTCAACGATAATATAGCTGCCAAATATAAACGGTATCCTATGGGCGTCTACATATAGTGAAACTGCCATTATCAGGATTGCACATAAGATGTAAAGTACCCTTTGAGGCATGACTGCCGATCTTGATTTATCAAGAAAATAAATGATCGTAAAGCCAATGGCAAGTGTAAGGAAGATGTTATCCCTTACCGCAAATTGTCCCAGTAATATGGACGAGATAATATTACCAATCTGCATCAAAACCGCTGCGATCCACAAGCGCCCCATATATTTTTCACGTGAACGCGTATGGAAAAATCCATCAACCATAAGGTAGGCAAAAAGAGGCGCTACAAATCGGGTTATCAGATGCCAATAACTACCCATTTCAGGAAATTTCATAAAAGCATTATCAAAAACCATAAAGACCGTAGCTATGATCTTTAAAGTCGAAGCCGATAGGCAACCACCTATTTTAGTTTCTTCATTCATTGTTTTTCCTTTCAATTAAACTATGAAGAGCTTATTTCAATAAACAGTCCCAACTCTCTCACGCTCTTAACTTCAGCTATTGAAATAAATATCTCCCGGTTCCCAAGTTTCTTATTTTCATGTCTTTTAATTATGTAGCGAATACTCGGTCTTTGTCAATAACTTTTCGCTTCCCGATCCCGGACTCATAATAGGATGCACTTTAAACGGATAAAATAACAAAACTTTGATTTAAGAATAATAAGTTTAAATATTGTTCCGACTCCGGGTGACTTGCAGAAACCAAAATACTACGGGCTACTCGCAACAGCCAAAGTACCAAGATTCTCACCAAAAACCCCGACAGAAATCATTTCCATCGGGGCTTGTTCCCATTTACGTATCACCGCAATCCTTATTTACTCTGTCCAAACAACCACTCCATGACAGCCACGCAGTTATAGGCATAATCAAATGAAGCCATATGATAAGCGGAACTGTTCATGCCGCTGTCTGAAGG
>JAILKW010000220.1 GCA_024693455.1 Lachnospiraceae bacterium | reverse complement strand
TCCCTTTTTCTCAATATCCTGATGCATGGTAGTAAGTTCCGGCCTGCATAATCTCCTGTTTTGATTATCATCGAATCCCATTATGGAAAGATCTTCGGGAACTCTGATCCCTTTTTTAATACAGGTATTCATAAGCATGGCCGCAAAATTATCGGAGCAGCAGAATATAGCCGTAACTTCTTTTGCCTGTTCGGCAAGTTCATCAAGACTTTCATCTATTTCGTCCTTCGTGGGTTTCAGATCGAAATAATACCCGTTTTCTCTTCCTATACCCGATTCTTCAAGCGCCTGAAGATATCCGTCATATCTTTGACCGTTTACCCCGCCTCTGGCTTCTGAAAGAAATCCTATCTTCCTGTGGCCTTTTCCAATAAGATATTTAACAGCTCTGTATGTTGATTCATGATCGGTCAGTCCAACATTTATGTATTTCTTGCCTATCTTTTCGATCGCTCTCCAATTTACAAATGTATCTATATAAACAACCGGCTTCTTGAACCTTTTGTATACATGTACCGCGTCTTCATCCTGCATCCAAAAAAGAAGAAGTCCGTCTACATTCCACGACGCAATATGATTGATTATCTCGGTTATATCATCCGAAATATAAAGCATCATGTAAAAACCTGCTTCTCTCACAACCCGTTCAATCCCGCCAAGCATTTCCGAAACAAACGGATCACACAAAATATGGGCGTATCTGTCTTCCGATGTCTTTAGAACGATTCCTATTATATTGGATTGGTTCTGTGCCAGATTTCTCGCATTGATGTTCGGAACATACTCGACCTCATCCAGAAATTTCTGAACACGGTCTATAGTCTCTTGGGAAACTTCTTTCGTTTTACCATGGATTACGTTAGAAACCGTGGTAGCACTCATATTCAGACTTTCTGCGATCTGTTTTATGGTAACCATACTCTCTTACCTTTCTGACTAAAAGCTTCCACTATTTTCAAGTGAATCTACGGAATCGTTAAAATGTGGCTGCATATGCATCGATCTCTGCTCGATCAGGCATTACAGCAAGTGCACCTTTTCTGGTCGTTATAAGTGATGCTGCCAGAGAAGCATATCTTAAAGCTTCTTTTAATATACCCCCATTAAGTCCGTCTATTCCGTTAGTAACTGCATAATATAAAGCGGTAGCCATAAACGTATCTCCGGCTCCTGTTGTCTCAACAGTGTTCTTATTCAAAAAAGCCTGCTGAGAATACTGTTCTCCCTTATAGAAGGCGTAGCTTCCGTCAGGTCCCGCTGTCGCAAACACAAGAGGGATATCGTATTCTTCGATAAGCTCTTTAACTCCTGCCACTATATCTGATTTCCCCGTTAAAAACTCAACCTCATTATCCGAGATCTTGAGCACATCACAAAGGGAAAGTCCGTATCTCATCTTTTCTTTTGCTTTATCTTCCGATGACCAAAGGGGTGCTCTGTAATTGGGATCAAATGAGATCAGGCAACCTGCTTCTTTTGCTATACTGATGGCCTCTTTTGTAGCGGCCTCTACATTTTCGTCGGTCATAGAAAGTGTTCCGAAATGAAATGCCTTACTGCCTTTTATCATATCCGCCTTCTGTAGTACCTCTTCTTTTGTAAGGCTCATATCCGCACCGGGATTGCGATAGAATGAAAAATCCCTGTCTCCGTTTGGCAGTTTATGTACAAAAGCGAGGGTGGTATGCACTTCTTCATCAAAAAACAACCCGGACATATCAATCCCCTGTGCTGCTGCCTTATCGTTTAACATACGTCCCAGGGCATCTTTTCCTACCTTTCCTATAAAGGCTGTCTTTGCCCCGAGTTTTTCAAGCATGGCAAGAACATTGCAGGGTGCTCCTCCCGGATTGGCCTCCATAATGGGATTGCCCTGTTCACTCTCTCCGTTTTCGGTAAAATCTATGAGTAATTCGCCAAGTGCCACAACATCATATTTATCTGACATATAATCCCCCTTTCCCGGAACATGGTCAAGACTCGCTCGCGAGTCTTGCGCGCCGGATTCGGGTCTGCTTCAGCAGACAAATTCCTGTCCGAATCCGTGCGCATCCTCGCGGAGCGTTTAACTCAGTCGGAGCTTGTACCCCGACTGAGTATAGTTTGTCATA
>JAILKW010000202.1 GCA_024693455.1 Lachnospiraceae bacterium | reverse complement strand
CAAAGTCGTGTGTTTTGACTTACTCTAAAAAATTAGTTTATTATTATTTGTCATAGAATATTTTTATATATTTCTCACTTATAGGAATTTTTTTCTTTATGCCTTTTACTGTTTTTGTTTCTGGTACGGAATAACCTTTTATATAATTTCCGCATGCTTCACTCATCCAATACTCCAAACATTCCTTAATAGTATCTAATGCCCTTTCAGGCGCATTTTTCCCGGTTATGTCGCACTCCTTGCAAATTGTCGATAATAACATTTTATTATTTCTTTTACCGGCCTTAATGCGTGCAATCTCCTGCAGCAAATAATCTTGTAACCTTATCATTGTATCCGTTTGCCTTATGCCTAACTTTAAAAGGTTTTTGTTATAAGTGATATAATTGTTTCGGTTTAAAGCAAACTCAAATAGGCCCGGCGTCTGGTAAATACAGATTGGGTTATTTACAAGTTTTCCGTTTATGTAAACCGGTCTATCCTCATAAAATGAAGCATATAATATATTAAACGTTCGGTTGCTGTATGTGTCATAGCGCCGGCCGGTTTCGTCTGTGTTATCAATAGTTACTACAATTCCCATGAGCTTTTTAACTCTCTCTAAGATTTTCTTAATTTGGTTATTGTTGGGTTTTGTATCTTTACCAATTAGCCCGGCTATTTCTCGCGCTGAAATAATCTCGTTGCCATTAAAATATAAATTTCCTATTGCGTTATACACTCTTTGTTCAAACGCTGACAACCTATTCCATACATTCTTAATTGTTATGTTTTTTTCCTTTGCTTCTTTAAACTCAATGCTATAAAGTATTTTTATTTCCTCGTCGTTTCGGCGTTCCCTCTTGTTTGCTACATCAACATTACCTCCAACGAAAATATTTCCCTTGTCATTTTCTCTGACTAAAGAATTATTTTCATTGAGATTAAATATCCGCTTCCCTAGTGCGTCTATTGGCTGTTTAAATTCGTCGTTTTTCTTAATTGATAAAATGTGCGGCGTATTCTTTTTCGCGGCTGTTATGGCCGCCTCTGCAAGCTGTAATTCCTCTTGTGGTATTTCAATTACCCTTTTACCTGCAGCAACTAAGGCCCCTAAATGTAAATCATTGTATTTTGGGTCCTGCAGCTCTTCGCATAAGTTGATAACAAATGTTGTCTTGTCGGCGTTGTTGTTGATTTTTACGCCCATAAAATCTAAGTCAAAAATATATAATCTTAAAGTGCTTGTTCTTATAATTTTTAATAATTCAAGCGCTGCATCCATTTTCGGATCCCCGACGTTGTAGTCTAAAATATACAAGGTTGATATTTCATGGATTGTTAGCGACTGCCTGACTTCGGGTGTTTTATCGCTAAATCTTTTTCTCTTTTCTGTATCTAATAATAATTCAGCGGTTAAAAAACGTATGGCCTCTGTGTCGACTTCCTCTAAATTTACATCATTTATATCTTTATTAAGTATCACTATTTTCCTGCCTTTCCTGCATCTCTCTGTTTAGCGCTTCTCTAAATTCTAATGCCTTGTAATATGTTTCTTTATTTTCGTTTCGGGAGCGGTCTATAATATCATTAACAAATTGTGTAAGGTTTTGGCCCCGAACCTGGCTCATTGTTTTAATGTATTCGTAGTTGTTCGGCGTAAAAGCTAGGTTTATTCTAGGCAACTTTAAACCTTTTCGGCCGCTTGTTTTTAGCGCGTTTTTGCTTTCCTCCGCCTCCAATTTGCAGTATGTTTTCCGCTCCTTGCGTGGTTTCTTTGTTGGCTGTTGGTTGTCTGTTGTTGCTGTTTCCATCTCCTTATATACCGGGTTTACATCTAAATCATTAAAATTTTTTGCCATTGTTTCAATTCTCCTTTTTGTGTGTTTATTGTTTTTTCTTTTAATGGCCCTCTAGGACCCCATTTAAACACTTTTATTATTTCAGGCTATAAAACTATGCCTAAACAATTTAAACGCCTTAAATGGCCTCCTAGGGCCTCATTTTTTGCAAATTATAATAATTTATCTAATAGTGATAAATAATCCTTTGCCGGGTTGCTTTTCGGTGCGTACTGATAAAGGTCTATTTTGAGCGCTGCAGCTTCTTTAATTGCAACTCCCGTTCTTATGTCTCCTAAATATGGAATTTCCCGACTTTGTGCAACCGCTAATATTTTTTCTTTAATGGTTTTTGATATTGTGCTTCTGAAGTTTGCTTGTGTAAAAATCAGGCCTGCAGCTTTTATTTTCATTTGTTGCGCTGCATCCGTTATTTGGTACAAACTTTGTAGGCTGTAAATTTCAGCCTCTAAAGGAATGATAAAACCATCCGTTGCCGCATATAAAGCATTATATTGCAATATTCCCGCGGTTGCCGGGGTGTCTATAAATACATAATCATATTTCTTTAAAGGCTGTAATGCCTTCTTTAATTTGGTTGCCGCTCCCGTTCCGCCTTTTATCGTTGACAAGCTCCATGACGCCGGTATTATATCCAGATTATCATTTAAGGGTTGCGTGCAACTTGTAATTTCTCTGTTACTGTGTAATACATCAAATATGTTGTTCCTGGTTGTGTCGGATCCGGTGCAAAAAGTTAAATTGCCTTGCGGGTCCATGTCAATTAATAATGTCTTGTAACCTTTGTAGGCTGCTGCTTGCCCTAGTGCGGCGGTTGTGGTTGTCTTACCGGTGCCGCCTCTTTGTATGGCTGTTGTGTATATTTTCATTGTTTTTGCGCTCCTTTCTTTTAATGGCCTGAATATAGCCACTAAAGAAAATAATTCATTGTTTCAATATTGAGTTGTACAAGGTTTGTAGCATTGTACAATATTTGTATAACTAGCGTTTACTGTATATACAAAACGCGTATCTTGCCCGGGATAAATAAGCCCCGTTTTTGTACAAAAATTGTATCATCCATCTTGTACAAACTTTGTA
>JAILKW010000190.1 GCA_024693455.1 Lachnospiraceae bacterium | reverse complement strand
CCGGTATTTTGTTACAGCATGGTTTTTTTCGTGCCTGGTATCAATATTCAACTTAATAAATCCCAAGGTTATAGAGTATATTATTGATGATATTATCGCTTTAAAAAAGATGGACCGGCTGCCGATGGCAGTCGGAGCCATAATATTATTTGCTGCTTTAGCCGCGATATGTAGGTATATATTCCGCTACATGAACGGGAAAGGGGCAGAACACTTCGTCAAAACGATGAGAGACAGCCTTTACGAAAAAATCGAAAGGCTGCCTTTTTCATGGCATAATTCAAATTCAACAGGAGACATCATTCAACGATGCACCTCCGATGTGGAGATGATAAAGAATTTTTTGGCGGAACACATGACAAATCTTGTAAGGATCACAATGCTGATAGTTTTGTCAGTGGCGTTTATGCTTCGGATTCATCCCGGTCTCACACTTGTTTCAGGTATTTTCATTCCGATCATCGTTTTGGTTTCCTTCTTTTTTCATAACAGTATAGCAGGTGCTTTCAGAAATGTGGATGAAATGGAAGGCAGACTCTCGGCCGTGGCTCAGGAGAATCTTACGGGAGTCAGGGTTGTAAGGGCTTTCGGAAGAGAAAAGCAGGAACTGGATAAATTTGTGGAGCTGAACGGTGAATACTGTAATACCTGGACAAAACTCATGAGACTTCTTTCGGTATTTTGGGCGGGGGCTGACCTTATAGGCGGTCTTCAGGTGCTTGCGGTTATTTCGTTTGGCGCATATCTTTGCGTTGACGGAAGTATTTTACCGGGACAATACGTGCGGTTTGTGCTGTATAACTCCATGCTTACCTGGCCCGTCAGAATGCTTGGAAGAGTTATCTCGGAGATGGGTAAAGCCGGGATTTCCATGGACAGACTAAGATATATCATGAATTCCGAAACGGAAAAAGACAGTGAGGACAGCCGGATACAGGAACTTGATGGCGATATTGTTTTTGAAAATGTCAGCTTTTCCTATGAAAACGAGGCTACGATATCGAATATATCTTTTACTGTAAAAAAAGGTGAGACAGTGGGGATCCTCGGAAGGACCGGCTCCGGAAAATCCACCCTTATGTATCTTTTGGAGCGCCTTTATCCTTTGGAAGAAGGCTGCGGAAGGATAACGATAGGAGGAGAAGATATCTCAAAAACAGGGCTTTCCTCTATAAGAAACTCTATCGGAATGGTTCTTCAGGAGCCGTATCTGTTTTCAGGGACTTTGGAAGAAAATATAGCGATCACCCAGAATAAGCCGGATGAGAAAAAGATCCGGGAAGTCACAAAAACCGCTATGCTTACGGAAACGATTGAAAAGCTTACCAAGGGTTATGATACTTATGTGGGAGAAAGGGGAGTTACTCTTTCGGGAGGTCAAAAGCAAAGAGTTGCCATCGCCCAGATGCTTATGAGAAAGCCGAAGATCATGGTATTCGATGACTCGCTTTCAGCGGTAGATGCTGAAACGGATGCACAGATAAGGGCTGCTCTTTCCGAGAAGGCTAAAGAGGCAACAATGATAATAATCGCCCACAGGATATCTTCCATTATAAATGCCGATCATATTATTGTTTTGGACAGTGGCAGAGTTGCGGAGGAAGGAACTCATGAGCAGCTTTTGGAAAAGGGCGGAATTTACAGTAGGATATACAAGCTCCAGACAAACGGAATTTAGTTATGAATGATAATTTTTTAAAGGATCAGCCCAGGCTTCCGTGGTTTGGGATCCCAAAGCTACTTCCTTTTTTGAAACCATACAGAAAAAAGATAGTGATAATGGTCTTTTTAGGCATCTTAAGCAGTATGATAGATGCCCTTTTTCCAATGTTTAACAAATATATATTGAATGTATTGATACCTGCAAAGGATCTTTCGACCCTTCCTGTAGTGATAATTCTCTATGTTGCGGTCCTTCTCTTTCAGGTATGGGATAATTATTACACGGTCTATACCTGTGCAAGAGTGGAACTTTTAACGGACAGAGACTTAAGAAACCGGGCATTTAAGCATGTACAGACTCTGTCATTTTCCTATTTTAACCAGAATAATGTGGGGTACATCCATTCGCGGGTTATGAGTGATACGGGAAAGATAGGTGAACTTGTTGCCTGGAGGCTAATGGATACGATATGGAACGGGTTTTACATAATTTTCATGATAGTCTTCATGTTTATGACAAATGTAAAGATGGCAATAGGAGTTATGATTCTTGTTCCGCCATGCATTTTGATCATCATGTTTTTCCAAAAGAGGCTTTTAAAACAGAACAGGAAGATCCGTGAGCTTAATTCCCGCATTACAGGTGATTTTAACGAAGGTATAACCGGAGTCCGGAGTATTAAGACTCTGGTCGCAGAGGACAGGATGCTTGGATCTTTTAAAGAAGACACCTTTAAGATGAGAAGGGCAGGAGTAAAAAATGCTCATAATTCTGCGCTTTTCATTTCTCTCATAGCGTTTATATCTTCACTGATGCTGGCGATGATCCTCTATGTAGGCGGAAATTTAACGATCGAAGCCATAATAGGTATTGGAACGCTTTCGGTCTTCATGTCATACGCCATGGAAATTCCGGAACAGCTTCAGAATCTTATGTCTACGTTTTCGGCTGTTCTTGCGGTTCAGGTTAATATAGAAAGGTTCACGGCTCTTCTGGAAACGGAGTCGGAGGTTTATGACACTCCGGATATCATAGAAAAATACGGAGATACCTTTGAACACAGGAGCGAAAACTGGGAAAAAATAGAAGGGGATGTGGAGTTTGAGAATGTTTCATTTCAATATCCCGATGGCGATGAGCTCGTACTTTCACATTTTAACCTTAAGATACCCAAGGGCTCCATGGTTGCGATCGTAGGTGAGACCGGAGCAGGGAAGTCGACTCTTGTAAACCTTGTGTGCAGATTTTTTGAGCCTACCGGGGGCCGGATTTTGATCGATGGAAAGGATGTCAGGGAAAGATCCGTTTCATGGCTTCATGATAATATAGGTTATGTTCTACAAACGCCCCATCTTTTCTCGGGAACTGTGAGAGAAAATCTTTTATACGGGAATCCTGATGCAACGGAAGAAGAAATGTATTCGGCGCTTCGAATGCTTTCCGCTGAGGATATGGTGAGAAATATGGACAGCGGTCTTGACAGTGATGTCGGAGAGGGAGGCAGCAGGCTCTCGGCCGGAGAACGTCAGCTTATTTCGTTTGCAAGGGCAATAATTAAAGATCCGGCTCTTTTGATACTTGACGAGGCAACTTCCTCTATTGACACGGTTACAGAAAAAAAGATACAGGAAGCAATTTCTTCGGTGATAGAAGGAAGAACCTCATTTGTGATAGCCCATCGTCTTTCAACCATAGTGGATGCAGACGTTATTCTTGCGGTTAGAGACGGTAAGATAATAGAAAGAGGATCGCATAAGGAACTAATGGAAAAAGGCGGTTATTATTATCGTCTTTATATGCAGCAGTTCGCGGATACAGACTGGTAAGTTTGACGTATATTTATATATCTGATAAAATTATTCAGTTAATTTTTTTGAAAGGGAGAAACTGATGAAAGGAACAATCAAAAAGGGCCTTGCTCTTCTGCTTTCCGTCGTTACTGTTTTTTCGAGCGGCTGCGGTGCTGAAGATATCGCAGAGGTTCTTGACAACAGTGTATGGGTCGATTCCGATGTTATAGGAACGGTTTCCGCAGATAAGGAGGTTCGCCTTCAGGATGATTTTGCGGCTGCTGCCAATAAGGAATGGAAGCTTGACCTTGGAGAAACTTCAAAGGACATTTTTTCCGAAGTTACCGATGAAGTTTACAAAAAGATGGAAAAGGTTGCCACGGATCCCAATCTTAAAGGACCGGAAGCAGACGCTCTCCGCAAGTATTACGCACTTTCTTCCAACTGGGAGGAGAGAAACGCCGATGGAGTGGAGCCACTGAAAAAATACATAGATGACATAATGTCTATCTCCGACATTAACGGATTTTATGATTTTATCTGTGATCCTGAGCGTAATCCCATGGCAATTTCGCCGGTTATCATTCCGGACGCGGGAATTGCTCATTCGATGGCTTATCCGGAAAAGTACAGTGTAGCGATCTGTGAACCTGATTATGTTTTTACGGACAGGAGTGGTGATACTTCAAGATACTTTAATCTGGACCAGTCCTCTCTTGAGGCTTATGAGGGATTGGTGGAATTTTCAGACTATTTTCTTGGCAGGATGGGCTTTGACGAAAAAGAAGCCGGGAATATCCGAAACAATTGCCTTGATCTTGAAAGATCCATAATTACTTCCAATTATTGCGATCCTTCTAAGGATCAGGAAGAATATACGGTAAACAGAGCCGAGCTTTTGGAAGCTGCAGGCGATTATCCCCTGGGAAGATTCCTGGAGAGCTGGGGATATAAGGACACCGATATTTTTGTTACAAATATTAACGCCATTAAAAAACTGGATGGTATCTGTAGTGAGGGAAATGTTGAGAAGCTTAAGTCATTTCTCGTAATGCAGTATGTGTATGGTTGTTATTCATATCTTGATAAAGAAACTATAGACAAGAAGGACGAGATCAGCGAATCCCGTATGAAAAAAACGGATCCGGAAACTGAAATGACGGAAGAAGAGGAAGAGCATTACCGTCAGTTCAACCAGTACATCAATGGTGGTGCCATGGTGGGAGCCATGAGCAAGCTTTATGTGGATAACTGCTTTGATGAAACCTCTGTTTCAGAGCTTACGAAGCTGACGGAGGACATAATTGCCGAGTTCCATGAGGTTTTTGACGAAGAAGAGTGGCTCTCCGATGAGGGTAAAAAGCTTGCAAAGGAAAAGCTTGATGCCATAGGTCTTCATGTTGTATATCAGGATTTTGATTCCGTTGATTACAATGAGATGGATATCATTTCCCATGATGAAGGCGGTACCTTCCTTGATGCGGTATTTGAGACAAGGCGCTTCATGGAGGCTCATAAAGCTGAGATGTCAACAAAGGCTTATGACCGCAATTATTGGGATCCTTTGGATGTCAACTTTGCCACAACGATTACAAACGCCATGTACAACGGGGAAACGAACGGTATCTACATTTTTGCAGGTATTTGTGAAATTCCCGCATATAATAAAGATCTTTCTTATGAAGAAAAGCTTTCCGGACTGGGATGTATAATCGGACACGAGATCACCCACGGTTTCGATAAAAACGGAGCCATGTATGACAAGGATGGAAATGAGAACTCATGGCTTCCCGAGGTGGATCAGTCGGCGTTCAACGATCTTAACGACAAAGTCGGAAACTATTACTCAACGAAGACTCCCTATCCTTCATCGGGTATTTATGACGGAGCAAGAGTAAATGCGGAGGCTACGGCGGATATGGGAGGCCTTGCGGTTACTCTTCATATGGCATCTAAGATACCTGACTTTGATTACGATAAGTATTTCCGCAACTATGCGAGGTTGTGGAGGGTTAACATATCCCTTGATGATGAAAAGGGATATTTCAGCAGTGATGTTCACCCCCTTAGTTTTTACCGTATAAACGTAGGGCTTCAGCAGTTCGATGAGTTTGTTGATACCTACGGGGTAAAAGAAGGAGATGGAATGTATCTTGCACCCGAAGACAGGATAAAGGTTTGGTAATGAGTTCTGATGGAGGAGAACCAATGAGTGAAGCAATTCTTAAACTTGACAATATTAAAAAATCATATGGAAGCCATGACGTACTTAAAGGTGTCAACATGCAGGTCAATCGTGGCGACATTTACGGACTTATCGGCAAAAACGGAGCCGGTAAGACCACTATTTTCAAAATGATCCTCGGACTTTCCGAGATGAATTCGGGAGAGGTTTCCATTGCCGGTTCAACGAATCGCAAGGAGCTTCTTAAGAATCGTTCCAAGGTGGGATTTTTGGTTGGAACAAAGTTTTATACCTATCTTTCAGCCAGGGCTAACTTAAAGTATTATGCGACCATTAAGGGAATTCCCGGAAAGGAAATGAAAGACGAGATCGAAAGAGTTCTTAAGATCGTTAATCTTGACAGCGGCAAAAAGCCCTTTAAGAGCTTTTCGCTCGGTATGCAGCAAAGACTGGGTATTGCAAATGCCCTTCTCGGTAATCCCGATATCCTTATTTTGGACGAGCCTACCAACGGTCTTGATCCCCAGGGTATTGCGGATATCCGTAATACGATAAAGAGAGTTCGTGACGAGTACGGTATGACGGTTATCGTTTCAAGCCATATCCTTGGCGAACTTGAGCATACGGCAGATCGTTTCGGAATAGTAAACGAAGGTATCGTGGTACGTGAGATAACCCAGGATGACCTTAAAGAAAAGGCATCCGCGGTGGAGATCATGGTTGACGATATTGCGAAAGCCAAAGAACTTTTGGAAGCAGGAGGCGTTAAGGTTCTTAGAGAAGTGGATGAAAGATCGACACTCGAGGATTATTATTTCCGTCTGATTGGAGGTGGAAAATAATGAGAAGACTCATTAGAGCAGATCTTCGAAGGATATTACGTCGGCCTACTTACTATCTTTGGGGATTAGCTATATTAGCACTGGCAATAATCATGCCTATGGGAGATAATGCGGCTGGTCAGATCGAAAGTATGAGAATGCTGGTTACGGATGTTAGTCTCATGGTGCTTTCGATCCCAATCTTTAACAGGGTTTTCGCGGACGAGCTAAATACCGGTTCAATGCAGTGCGCAATAGGAAGAGGCATGAGCCGTACCAAGATCATCATCGCCAAACTCTGGGACAGCATTATACTTCTGTCATCGGTGATCGGTGTGTTGTTCATCGCTGCACTTATTAAAAATCATCTCGCGGATGTAGCGGTCACACCCAGACAGAATGCTCATTTGTTTGCGTTTTTTGTGTTTTCACTTATCGCCGGTATAGCTTTTTTAGCTGTGGCCGAGCTGATAC
>JAILKW010000166.1 GCA_024693455.1 Lachnospiraceae bacterium | reverse complement strand
CCCTGTAGCAAAAACATATTTATATGCATTTTTCCCCGGTTCACCACCATCCGAAATAATGCAATATTGTTTTGTCATCTTGTAAACACAGGGATCATACCCATCAAATGAAAACGTGTGAAGCTTCTTCTTGTTCTTACCATTGTACTTACACGACATGAGTACATACTTCCCGGCAGTTTTCGTTTTTTTGATATAACACACCTTTTTCCCTGCGATCACGGGGATACTGCCTGCTTTTGAAAGAGTTATGATCTTGGCTTTTTTAGCATCTAAAATCCATCCGCCGTAATTCCCCGGTGATCCGGTGATGATCCCCATCATGTAGAACTGTTTATAATGCCCATTAAAGTTACCGCCTACATTGTAACCCTTGCTCTCTTTTGTTTTCATATTAAACGCACATAATGCATATCCAAAGTCGGGGTTGTCACAAATATAAATATAATTTCCGTATATCAGATTTATATATCCTAAAGAATTAACTGTTCCAAGTTTCTCTATTTCTCCTCCATCCGGTTTGCTGCGGTAAATGTCACTTGTTTCACCGTTTGTTAAGGTATAATAAATATATCCTTTATGATAATAGGTCAGGCTTTTTAACTGCTCGTTATATTCCTGATCTCCATCTTTCAAAGTTTGTGATCTAACATATCCTGCTTCCGCTTCTATCGATCCCATATTTATATCAGGTGTAAATGATGCGACCATAACAGCTATCGTTATAGCGGATAAAAGTAGTTTTTTGAACATTTTAATAGTCCTCCTCTTTTTAATTCAAGTCTCGCTCTTGTCCCCGCCTACGCTTTGCTTAGAGGCAGGGGCATCTCGTCTGAGATATAGGTGGGTGTATAACAAATCATACTCAGCCGGAGTGGATCCCCCGGCTGAGTTAAATCTGTATTATCTTTTACTGATACAGCTTCAAAAAAGCCCCGGGATTTTCCTGATATCCTTTTTCGGCAACAAGATCATAAAGCGCCTTCTCTAATGTATAGGACTTTTTATTTGAGTAGTTTTTGACAAAATATGATATTAACATGTTTTGTCCCTTGCTTCCCATATCTTTTATAAAATAATATTTATCAACAAAATTAATTATTTTTTGTATCTTCTCATCCATGTACGCTTCTTTAGGATCAGAAAAAACTTTATCCTTCATTTGCTCTTTATACACCCCAATATCCGAAAGTAATTTTTTCTGTGTTTTAACAAAACTTTCCATGGCGTTGGATATAGCATAACTACTTTCGCCCCCACTCAGCGTAATTTTTCTCCGTAATTCAAGACGGAACCCATCAAAGGACTTAAGTATTTCCGGAAGTTCTTCCTTTTTCAGGGCGTATTTTTTATCTACCTCAAAATCCAATCTGTATTTTTGTTGTTCGTAATCATTCTCCAGTTCAAGCAGTTCGCCATGAACCTCATAACTGCCTTCATTTATCTCCTTCTTTAAAGGAATATTTTGGGATATAGTATCTTTTACGGTCCATTTTCCTTTAGAATCTTCGCTTATTTTATTAGTGTTATTAAATGTTTTAATCTCTTCTAAGGCATGACGTAATTCAACCACCCTTTTCTTTCTCCTTTTACCTTCCGATGTAAACGGATTTTTTGAGTTCTCATACTCAATCATGAGTTCTATGGCTTGATTGCGATAAGCGTTAAAGCCCCTAAAATTCTTCTCAGTTGCTTCTCCTGTTAAACACTCACTAACTTTTTCCAAGGATGATTTGATCTTTTTCATTAGGCTGCTGTCCTCATTTTTATCCCTTACGTCGTTATAAAGCAGCTTCATTTTGATTTCAAGATCATTTATCATCCGGGTATAAATTTTTCTTTTTGGTAAATTTTCATCGCCCTTGAAACGTTCAGCCATGTAATCCATTACATCTTTTTCGTATTCAAGCGCAGCTTCTTGCTTTTCATCGATCCTAAGCGACCTATACATACCCTTATCACGCCTATAGTTATATTTTTCTGTCCATTCTTTTTCTTTTTGCTCCCTCAGATCATCAGCGTGTTTATTGTAAAATGCCTTGCAGTCGCCACTTTTTCTAAACTCATCATATTCTTGAGATTCCAATCTAATATGGAGTGCATGTTTTATCAAAGCCCGTTGATCCATTTGTGTTTTCGCATCAGCATTCTTATCTACTTCCACCTTAGTAATGTCAGCAGTTTTTTTCCTCAGAAGTTCTTTACCCCATTCAGTATTGGACGCCGGCAGCTGTTTCTTAAGAAAAATTGCATTATAAACAGGAAATACTGTCTGCAACGTCTGTTTGATAGTATAAAATTTTAATACTTCGTCTTTGGATAATTTCGTCTTTATTTTTTTTACGTTTGTGTCATAACTAAAAAATATTTTTTCATATTCTTTAAAATTATAATCCATCTCAGTCAGTATCTGCATTTTACTGTACTTTTCCAAAAAATTATCTTCCACAGAATCTTCATCGAATTTTCCATTTTTATTGAGCGAAAAATCATCAAGATTCCATTTAGAAACCTCCTTCATGAGGTCTTCTGTAACGTCTATCTTTTCTTGAAGTTCCTCAGGGTTTAATCCCTTCGTCTCATAGACCAGGTATTTATATTTTTCAATTGTTTCTTCTCCGGACATACCTTTATATGTTTCTTCTCCGGACATACTTTTATATAGAGAAAGATTCGCCAGCAGAGCCTTAGCCATTCTTTGTCCGATCATAGTCCTATCGTCGTTTTGGGGAAGATCGGCTTTTAATCGCTCATACATCCATCCACCGGCCACCGAAACGTAAAACTTATGTTTATTATAATTGATCAAAGAATCATCAACGTTATCCTGTTTGATATCATATATATCCTGATCCATACCAAAGAGCTTCTGATACAACTTTTGGGCGCTGTCAATACTAAGATCCCGGCACAGCATTTTCTGCCATTTCTTCTGCAGTTTATCCCATTTTTTCAATAGCTCCTCTCCGCCTGATCCCTTCTCGTATCCGCTTTGACATACTTCAAGCAAAGCATGATCCATTACAGGAGAAAGGTTATTCCTCCCACCAAGATACATACCTTTTTTTTGCAACACAACATACATAGGCGATGAAACAATCTCATTATAATCAATACAGTAATCTATGATAGATGTATAGCGATTTATAGTCTCCTTTTGTTCATCCGTAAGCTCAACATTTTTGTCTTTCATTATAAGGTCACATTGTTCTTTCAGATTTTTATGACCTGTCAGATTCTTTAAAACATCTTCTTTATCTATATCCATTATAGAACTAAAGGCATTATCATAATCTTTTATTTTGCTGAGAACCTGTTTTACATCTTCATTCGTCAGCTTAATCTCATTGTTGTTAGCTACCAATATATTTTCAGTCAACTTTTCTGGCATTAGCATGCTTATTTCATGGTTTTTCTTCGCTAACTTCGTTTCATTCACTTCATCAATGTTTATATAAGATAAATCTGATTTTGTTTCATCAGACTGTATCTTTTCTTCATGAATAAAGATGCTCTCAGTTTTTTCAGCCTGTTTTTTTATATTATCCATCATTATGGTTGAATTATCCGACATTAAACTACCCTCCTTATGATTTTTTTCTCCTATATTCTTTTATACGAATCAAAGCTGAAGAAGTTTTGTATATCTGACAAAATTTGTTTCATTAATGTTCGGATAAACGTCTGTTACGACTGAACTGTACATTTTAAGATTAACATCTTCTTTTGAAAATCCCTGCATATCGAAAAATTCTCCAAATTCCTTTACGGTAATATCCATATTATTCTCATTGATATCTTCCGTAGGTATCAATGCCGTGAGTATATCTACTGCACTATTTTTATTGATATTTCTCACACTATCTATGAGCGTGGAGCCTATTCCGTCTCGACGATAATCTTCTGCAATATAAAGATATGTTATTTCTACAAAGAATTGTTCGTCACTTGTTATGTTGGTATGAAACTGTATAATGCCTACCGGGACACTCTGTTTCTCGCGAGTTCCCACAGCCCCTATTGCAAAAAATCCGTCTTTGTCGGTATTTTCATAAACATCTTTGGGTAAACTCGATGAAAAACACTCAACATCATCTTTTTTTAGTGTGTATAATTCCACTTTCATAATAACATCCTCCTTAAATAACTATTCACATCTCACTTGACAAAATACATATTTTGTCCAAAACCCCATAATATTTTATAATACTACAAATTTAAAGTCAATGCATAGCCCCGGATTGTCAGCATCAGGCTCATGTATATGTACGTTTTACCGACATCGATGAATATAATGATTCTGCCAAAGAATACCTAAAAGATACACTTTGGAATATGAAAAAATATTATACTCTCTCCAGCCATGCTATAAATAATGCACATATTGGCTATGGAAGCGAAATCAACAAGAGAAATGTAGCAACATCCCGTATGGCAAAAATGCTTGGAATTTCAGACATCATCGCTGAATCAAGCATGGCCAAAAATAAAGTAAACGGAAAAGAGATGACCGGTATACGCATGGAAGATGCCATGTGTGATCTCTTAAGCAAGGAAGAACGCTCCTTTCTGATCGACCGTATTGAGAATATACAAAAAGCAATAAGAAAAATGTATAAAAACTACTCGCAGAGAATAATAGAAACCGGAGAAAGCTGGGAATCTGTCCGTAACGAACTTTTAAAACGTGATGAATATACTTTTAAACATTGTACTTATATTGATGAAAACATGCTCAAAAAAAATTAACGAGTCTGTGAAAAAAAGTCTGTAAAAATATAATAGTTATGTATTATT
>JAILKW010000162.1 GCA_024693455.1 Lachnospiraceae bacterium | reverse complement strand
TCCGACTGAGTTAAACGCTCCGCGAGGATGCGCACGGATTCGGACAGGAATTTGTCTGCTGAAGCAGACCCGAATCCGGCGCGCAAGACTCGCGAGCGAGTCTTGACTATGTTTTAAAAAATGGTAAAATATTTCAGCAGTGTTTCAAAACACTACAGACAGTTAAAATCTTACATTACTTAATCTAAATTTTGATCGCATTTATATAATGAAGGGAGACTACAAATGATTCTTGTTATAGATATGGGAAATACAAACATCGAACTTGGGGGTTTTGATGGTGACAATATTATTTTCAGGGAAAGAATCTCCACAGATCTTCAAAAAACCGAACTGGAATATGCGGTCTTAATCCAGACCGTTCTCGGACTCTACCATATTAAAGAGGGACAGATCAAAGGATGTATTATCTCTTCTGTTGTTCCTCCCCTTACACATATTATCAAAACAGCCGTTAAAAAATTGCTTTCGGTAACACCTATGGTCATAGGCGCAGGACTTAAGACAGGTCTTAACATAAAGCTGGATGATCCCCGTACACTCGGAGCAGACCTCGTTGTTGACTCGGTGGCAGGCATGACCTTATACGGAACTCCTCTTATTACAATAGATATGGGTACTGCCACAACGGTAACCGTTTTGGATAAGGAGGGCAGCTACATCGGAGGTGTTATCCTTCCGGGTGTTATAGTTTCGCTTGAGTCACTGGTTTCAAAAACTTCCCAGCTTCCCCGTGTTTCTCTTGCTCTTCCGAAAAGTGTTATCTGTAAAAACACGGTTGACTGTATGAAGAGCGGTATCATAAACGGTCAGGCTTCCCAGATCGACGGCCTTATTGAAAGATTCGAAGATGAACTGGGATATAAATGTACATGTGTTGCAACCGGAGGAAACTCCAAAGTCATCATTCCAAGATGTAAACATGACATCATTGTAGACGCTGATCTGATGCTTAAAGGTCTTAAGATAATTTACGATAAAAATGTTAAATAATAAATGCCGGACATTCGCAGCAAACGAAATGTCCGGCTTATTTTTATTTTGTAATATTCAAAAAATTTTTAAGCATTATCTTTCCTTCGGGAGTCATTATAGACTCGGGATGAAACTGTAATCCAAAGATCGGATAATCCCTGTGCATTACCGCCATTATCTCACCTTCACTGTCACATGCCGTAACCATAAGTTCCTCAGGCATTGTATCCCTATCCGCCACCAACGAATGATATCTTGCCACCTTAATATCTTTGGAACACCCGTTAAAAAGAGGGCAGCCTTCCATTGGTCTGATCACGGACTGTTTCCCGTGCATAAGCTTTTTGGCATAAGTAATAGTAGCGCCAAAGGCGGCACAGATCGCCTGATGCCCCAGGCAAACTCCCAAAGTAGGTATCTCTTTACCCAAAGTTTTTGCAGCTTCTATAATAATGCCTGCATCCTCCGGTCTCCCGGGTCCGGGAGAAATTATAATATGGGACGGATCCAGTTTTCTAATCTCATCTATTGTAAGTTCATCATTTCTGATCACCTTTATGTCTTCAGTGATCTCTCCTATATACTGAAAAAGGTTATAGGAAAAACTGTCATAGTTATCTATTAATAGTATCACTTTACTACCTCCGTTTGCAGCGAATCACATAATATCTCCGGCTGCTTCAAGTGCTGTCAGTGAAGCCTTAGCCTTGTTCATACATTCATCGAATTCCTTATTCGGATCCGAATCCGCCACAATCCCGGCTCCGCTTCTGACAAAAACACGGCCGTTCTTTTTGTAAGCAATACGTATAGCTATGCAGGTATCCATATTTCCCGTAAAATCGATATAACCTATGGCTCCGCCGTAGATACCGCGGCTCTGTCCTTCCAGCTCGCTGATAAGCTGACATGCCTTGATCTTTGGCGCTCCCGAGAGTGTTCCGGCCGGAAGGATAGCTTCTATCGCATCCAGGGCATCCTTATCATCCCTTATCTGTCCCCTTACCGTCGAGCCTATATGCATTACATGTGAAAATCTTTCTATCTCATGAAACTTCTCAACACAAACACTGCCAAACCTGCTTATCTTTCCGATATCATTTCTTCCGAGATCCACCAGCATATTATGTTCTGCCAGCTCCTTTTCATCCGCCAGCAGTTCTTCTTCAAGAGCCCTGTCCTCCTCGTCGTTCTTTCCTCTCGGTCTTGTTCCGGCAAGAGGAAATGTATGGAGGACTCCGTCCTCTAACTTAACAAGTGTTTCCGGTGAAGCTCCGCAGACCTCCACATCTGTTCCGCTGAAATAAAACATATAGGGCGAGGGATTGATCGTCCTTAAAACCCGGTATGTATTAAGTAAGCTTCCCTCAAACGGGGCGCTTAGCCTGTTGGAAAGCACGATCTGGAAAATATCGCCCTCAAAAATATGGTGCTTTGCCTTTTCCACCATCTCACAAAACCTGTTCCGGTCAAACATGGGAGTAACCTCACCCTGTATTTTCCCCGGTTCATCTTCTGTCTTTTTTCCGTTTTTAAGCAAAGCCTCAAGCCTTTTT
>JAILKW010000157.1 GCA_024693455.1 Lachnospiraceae bacterium | reverse complement strand
GATAATACCGATACACCTGAAGAAGATATGGACAGGATTGCAAGAGAAGCAAAAGAGCACAACAGTAAGCATTATAAGATTATTGGTGCTAAAATTTTCTGTGACGGTGTTGTGGAAGGTCATACTGCATGGATGCTGGATGAATATGTCGATCAGCCGGGATATTACGGTATAGCAAGATTTAATGATCATGAGAAAATGGTCAGGGTTATTAAAGCAGCAAGCAATCATAATATGAACGTACATGTACATACCATAGGTGATGCTGCTGTTAAGGCATGGGTTGATGCAATCGCCGATGCGGAAGAAGAGACCGGCAACTTTGATATGAGAAATGCACTTGCCCATCTTCAGGCAGTAAAGCCTGATGAAATAAGAAGAATGGCAGAATACAATATCATGGCAGTATGTGGGATTATGTGGGTTGAAAAATCCTACACGTTATATGAGGTGATGGTAAAATATGTTGGAAAAGAAAAGGCTGATGCGGGATTTCCTGTAAAAGCATTCATTGATCAGGGAGCAGTAGTTCTTTCACATTCTGATTACCCGGTTTCCCCTACTTTCAGTGCTCCTTGGACTATATGTCTTGGCGCACTCGGCTATCTGCCATCAAATGGGGAGAAAATGTTAAGGCATGCAGATCAGAATATCAGCAGATTGGATACTCTGAAAACAATAACTACCAATGTGGCTTACAGCTGGCATGAGGAAGACCGGATGGGATCTCTTGAGATCGGCAAACTCGCAAATATTACAGTATTTGATAAAGATTTCTTAAATGATGATTTTGAAGAAGTAGAAAATGCAAAATGTCTTGCAACATTTGTAGATGGAAAACAGGTTTATAAAGCTTAAGCTAATAAGAGGGGCTTAGAGATGAGTTTTCACTGAAAATCTTTTTCTGTCACAGTAGAAAAAGGGCCGGTTGACAATGCAAAAATATTTTGTTAACATATGGGCGTTCATCGGAGGGTGAGTTATTCGTTAGAAATAGCAAGCTGGATAAGATGTTCGGTTGAGAGACCGGATTCTTATCCGGCTTTTTTTGTTGATGATCGTTAAATATGACTGGTCATCTGGATTTTGCACAGGAGGTTTGAAATGGAAAAGAGAATCGATTTTACAAAGGGAAAAATTGTCACATTGCTTCTTCGTTTTGCGGGTCCTGTACTTTTGGCACTTTTTTTACAGGCAATGTATGGAGCGGTGGATCTACTGATAATCGGCAAGTTTTCCGGCTCCACAGATGTTTCGGCTGTTTCAACAGGGTCACAGATAATGATGACAATAACAAATCTTATCAGCAGTCTTTGCATGGGAATGACCATAATTTTGGGACACAAGATAGGAGAAAAGAAGGCAAAAGAGGGCGGAAGTATAATAGGAAGCGGAGTGCTTTTGTTTATGCTTATGTTATCTCTCAGACGAGATGATTCTGCCTCTTAGCAAGGCGTAGGTGTGGGCAAGAGACTTGGAGAGGAAAAGGAGATGGATATGATAATAGAAAAATGTAAAAAAGAACATCTTGACAGATATGGGGAAATCTATGCAAAGGCCTTTGCGGGAGAGCCCTGGAATGATCCGTGGAAGGAAGAGGATGCAAAAGTTCATGTTAAGGAATTACTGGAGTCCGATCAGTCATATGGACTGGAATGTCTGGCAGATGGTGAAGTGGCAGGCTTTATACTTGGAACATCCATGCTGTTTCACTACGGGCGGACATTTGATATAAACGATCTGGCTGTTCATCCCGATTATCAGAGACGGGGAATAGCGAAGCTGCTCATGGACCAATTGCTTTTGGATATAAAGGAGCAGGGCATGGTCGGAGTTCATCTTATCACGGCAAATGAGGGTGTTTTGCCGAAGTTTTATGAAAAATACGGTTTTAAGAAGGAGGATGAAGTCATCCTGATGGGCCGGGAAATTTAGTGGGAAATTTTTTTCTGACGATTTTTTATAGTTAAATTAAGGAAAAGGCAGTATCCTGTGCATGACAGGTTAAAAAATCTGCTGCGGATGGTAGTTCGCATTATAAAACGCTCCGAAGAAACATTTTTATAAGGAGGAAAATTTATGTTTAAGAAAACGATGGCATTACTACTCGCAGCAACTATGGGTTTTTCCCTCATATCTTGTGGGAATACAAATGAGGCTGCAACAGAAAAGGCTTCGGAAGAGGCTTCGGAGGAGACTTCGGAAAACAAGGATGCGGCCTCGGAGGAGACGGCATCTGCCGAAACCGGTTCAAAAGAGGTGACCCTTGGAACGGTTGCCAATACCCTGGCAGAGGATGAGGAAGCTCTTGTTTCCGCATACGCGGACAAATTTACACAGGAGACATACAATGACTCCGAAACCGGACTTGCTATAACTTACAATGTATACCTGCCTGCGGATTATGACGAAAAATCATCATATCCCATGGTGGTTTTTATAGGAGATTCAAGCTGCACCGGCAATGATGCTACAGTGTCCTTGACACAGGGACGCGGCGGACTTGTATGGGCAACCGAAGAATGGCAGTCAGTACATCCTACAATTGTGGCTGTACCCACATATCCAGAAACTATTTTAGATGATCACGGCAGCTATACTACTACGGAATACGTAGAGCTGACAAAGCGCTACATTGATTTTATGAGCAGTGAATATGCGGTGGATGCGAACCGCATTTACGGAACAGGTCAGTCGATGGGATGCATGACAACCTTGATACTGGCATCGGAATATCCCGATCTTTACGCGGCATGCATGTTTGTTGACGGGCAATGGGACGTAAGTACTTTAAGCGGTCTTAAGGATCAGACCTTCGTTTACTTTGCTGCCGAAGACGACACCAACGCCTGGAACGGTGCACAGGAAGTTATGGCAATGTTTGACGATGACGGTGAACCATACGTCTACGCACAGTGGGACGGAACATGGTCGGTTGACGAGCTTTCAGTGGCAGCAAAAAAGCTGTTTACGGCGGACGAGAACCAGTATTTTATCTCATGGAAGACCGGAACTATAGATGCGTCTACCGGAAATTCCATGGGTGGAGGCGGCAAAATGACTCCTCCCTCGGGCGAGATGGGAGAAGGAGCACCGGAGGGAATGAAACCGCCCACAAACGAATCCGGAGATGAAACTCAGGGCGGGATGACTCCGTCATCCGGCGATCCGTCGGCAGAGGGCGCACCTTCAGACAGCGGCATGAACAGTTCCGCTTATCATATGGCTTCATTTGATTATGCCTATAACTGCGTGGCTGTCATGGAGTGGTTGTTTGGACAGAGTAAATAAGGATTGCGGTGATACGTAAATGGGAACAAACCCCGATGGAAATGTGATTTCTGTCGGGGTTTTTGGTGAGAATCTTGGTCCTTTTTTGCTATCAGTAAAGAAAACATTGCAAAAATCGTAATGTGCAATAATGTTGTGGTTGAAAATTAATATAGTATGTTCTTGTCAAAAAGTGAATTTTAGCGCATTTGCAATGTTGCCGAAATGTTCTGCAATGTTTAGTAATGTTTGAGATCTTAATGGAAGAACAGCCTGGAGGTGGCAATGTGAAGATAACAGAAATATATAATGATGTGATCAATGAAAATCTGGATTATGAGTTTAAAGCTGAATTGAACCCTGAGAATCCAATGAAATGGGCAAAAACTATAGTTGGATATGCGAATGGTAATGGCGGGG
>JAILKW010000124.1 GCA_024693455.1 Lachnospiraceae bacterium | reverse complement strand
GTTTCCATAACACTTACGGAAAAAACCGTTAATGACACACAGGTTTACATAGCAGATGTATATCTTGACGATCCTTCCAAACTTTTGTCCGGACTGGCAAATGATTCTTTTGGAAGAAACGTCAGTGAAACTTCTTCATCGATCGCGCAAAGGGTTGGAGCGGTACTTGCTATCAACGGCGATTACTACGGCTTCAGGGACAGCGGTTATGTAATGAGAAACGGGTATCTCTACAGAAGCACCGGTGAAGCAGGAAATGAAGATCTTGTTATATATGAAGACGGAACCTTTGAAATTATAGATGAGGGAGATGTTTCCGCAGAGGGACTGGAAGAAAACGGCGCAGTTCAAATTTATTCTTTCGGACCCGGACTTGTTAAGGACGGTGAGATTTCGGTCAGTGAGGGAGAGGAAGTCGGACAGGCCATGCAGTCAAATCCGAGGACAGCCATAGGAATGCTTGAGAAAGGGCATTATGTATTTGTGGTTTCGGATGGTCGGACATCGGAAAGTGAGGGACTTACTCTATACGAAATGGCGGAGCTTATGGATGAACTAGGATGCAGTCAGGCATATAACCTTGACGGCGGCGGATCTACAACAATGGTCTGGAACGGAACAGTTGTAAACAAGCCGACCACCAACGGCAGATCCATTAAAGAAAGGAGCGTCAGCGATGTTATTTACATATCTGGGAATTAGCGGATTTTTGGGGATTTTTACAATTATATATTACAGGTTTTCACACGGTGTTACCTCACCTTATATGACGTTTGCATTCCTGATCCCGCTTTTGCTCGGTGGTATCAGTGTGTTGATAAAAAAACGTTTCGGGGATGGAAATGCCGTGTCCCAAAACCTCTTCCCTTCGGGAGTGGCAGCGCTTATCGCAGCGTCCATACTTCAGGCGGTTTTTGATATAGCGGGGAACAGTTCGGTTTATGTAAAACCTTTGTTTTGGGCAGGAATAATAATGCTGGCAACAGCAGCAGGTGCATATGTCGTAAATGTTTACCGCAGGTCATGTGCAGCGGATCAGGGGGTGCTTTAGCAAACAAAATCCTATTCGTATCCTTGTAGATCAGGATAATTTTTGAAGGAAGCGAAAAATAGGACAAAAAAGCTGAAAAATATTGTATTTGTTTATCGGATAGGGCGATACCTATCCGATTTTGTGTTATAATATAATTTACTGTGATATAAAATGAAAAGGGTTGTAAATAATAAAAAGAGGTAAATACTATGATAAAAAAACTAAGTGGAGTTATACTTTCGGCAGCAATGATATTTACGGGAGCCTTTGGCATTATGCCTGCAAGCGAAGGAGAGGCGTCTACCGTTAATAAGGTGCTTTCACATAATAAGACGTATTCTGGGTACGATCTTGACGGAGACGGAAAGGGAGACAGCTTTTTCTTTTATCCTCAACAGGAGGATCCCAAGAAGGACAATGTCTGCAACGGATTGTTCTTTTGCGTAATGATAAGCGGCAGCAGTCCGCAGACCATCAGTATTGACAAGAAAGAGACCGGGACATTCTATTACAATTACAAAACAAAAAATGCCAAAACCGTTAGCGAGGTAAGGCTTATAAGGCCGCAGGGCAGTAAAAATTACTATTTCATGGTAACCTATGCCAACAAAAAGGGATATTTGGACACGAAGTTTTATTCTTACAAAAAGGGTAAGGTGGTTAAACGCAGAAGCAAGTATTCCTGGAGGGAAGACAAGCTCAATAATGTAGGTACAGTTTCAAAGACTTTCAAGAAATCCGGACTTTTAAATTTAGAGTTTAAAAAGGTTTTGGGGAAGAAAATAAAGTTTGAAGGTAAATTTAAAAACCAAAAGTTTGATAGTTTCAGCGCAGATATCTTTTATGGATTACATGACGGGAAAATGGTACCTGTTAATGAAAACGGGAAAAAGAACACGTCGGGAATTTACGGGATAACGGATTACATTCTCACCCAGAAAATCATAGACGAAAGCGGAAACAAAACAAAGGTTAAAACCAAGTCACCCGAAGCTGCAAAAGTATATGAAGAAACATCGATTTATGCCGATTGCGAGCTTAGTGAAGTTATAATGGATGAAGCGGATCCTTCAAAAGAGCTTTCACTACTGCCGGGTGATACCGTAAAGTTTAAAAAAGTATATATCGATGGAAATAAGACAGCTTATTATGTTGTATCTGAAAAGGTAAGCGGATGGATAGCTAAACTAAAGCAGCAGACTATGGATGATCAGGATGCGCAAACAGATATAACTACAACGACCGATTCAGCAATTACAACAACAGATTCAGTAATAACAGTTAGCGAGGAAACGAATGTCGTGTCAGGAAAATAACAACAGAGAAGTTAATACTCTCGTAGAAAAGATATTGGCGGATTATGACGGTCAGAGGGATATTGACCGTATGAAACCCTTTAATCAGCCGGATCGGGAAGCAATAAAGTTTATTATTAGAAAGCTTCTTAGGATAGTTTACCCGGGGTATTACAGGGATATGGTATATAAGAGCTATTCCATAAGAGGAAACCTTACGGTTCTTATAGAAGACGTTCTTTATAATTTAAGTAAGCAGATAGGTATAGTTCTTAAACTTTCCGCAGGGGATGAAACGGACGAGACCAAGATCAATGAACAGGCTTATTGTCTTGCTCTTACATTTTGTAACCGTATTCCAACGGTCAGAGAATATGTGGAAACGGATCTTCAGGCAACATATCGGGGAGATCCCGCTGCTTTTAACAAAGATGACATCATCCTTTCTTATCCGGGAATACTTGCTACCACGATCAACAGGCTGGCTCATGAGCTTTTCCTTTTAAACGTTCCGCTCATACCCAGAATGATGACCGAGTATGCACATTCCGAAACGGGAATCGATATTCATCCGGGAGCAACCATAGGCAAGTACTTTTTCATAGATCACGGAACGGGAGTTGTAATTGGTTCAACCACCAATATAGGAGAAAATGTTAAGATCTATCAGGGAGTTACTCTCGGCGCACTTTCAACTGCAGCAGGACAGGCTCTTCACGGGATAAAAAGACATCCCACGATCCAAAACAACGTTACTATTTATTCGGGAGCTTCCATACTCGGAGGCGATACGGTCATTGGAGAAAATGCCGTTATAGGCTCAAATGTGTTCATTACATCCTCAATTCCGTCGGATACGAGAGTGACGATTAAGAGCCAGGAACTTATCATTAAAGGCAAAGACGGAAAAATTATAGAAAACTCAGATTTTTAATAAAAAATATGTTGACAAAGAGACCCGTTTAATGTAGAATAATTTTTGCGTTTCGGGTCTCGAGAGTTTCACTACGATATCGGGGTGTGGCTCAGTTTGGCTAGAGCACCTGGTTTGGGACCAGGGGGTCGCAGGTTCGAATCCTGTCACCCCGAATCACAAATAGTTATTTTGTTTGTGTATGCTTTAATGCATTTTTATGTGTCCGTAGCTCAGCTGGATAGAGCAACGGCCTTCTAAGCCGTGGGTCGGGGGTTCGAATCCCTTCGGGCATACTCTGTATTATTTATATGGTGGGTATGGCGCAGTTGGTTAGCGCGCCAGATTGTGGCTCTGGAGGCCGAGGGTTCGAATCCCTCTATCCACCTTAAGCCGTTGGGCTATCGCCAAGCGGTAAGGCACAGGATTTTGATTCCTGCATTCGTTGGTTCGAATCCAACTAGCCCAGTCAAGATGTTTACATCTTTATAATTTAATATGGGTCACTAGCTCAGTCGGTAGAGCACTTGACTTTTAATCAAGTTGTCGGGGGTTCGATTCCCCCGTGACTCATCTGAAAGGTCCTGCAGATCATGGTTTATGGTTTGTGGGGCTTTTTGTTTTTCTCTTAACGAACTATTATTGTAACGTATTGTAACGTGTGTTTTTCTTTGTGCCGCTTTGGGCTGATTTGGCGTGCCTTTTGACGTGCGTTGGAGAAATATGCCTAATGAGAAGAAAAGCGAGTTGTTAGGCATGGAGCGATGGGTAAAGAGGAATAGGAGAGGCGGGAAGCATGCCTAATGAGAAGAAAAGCGAGTTGTTAGGCATGGAGCGAAGTGGAAAGCGGAATAGGAGAGGCGGGAAGCATGCCTAATGAGAAGAAAAGCGAGTTGTTAGGCATGGAGCGAAGTGGAAAGCGGAGCATGGGAGGCGGGAAGCATGCCTAATGAGAAGAAAAGCGAGTTATTAGGCATAGAGTGAAGATGAAGACGAGGCAGACTGTCGTGACAGGAATCACGGGTCTTTATAAGAAGCAGCATGAAAGCAAAAATAAAGGAAGTAGAAGTGTTTGGTTAAGTTGACACATATTTATCAGTTTTGTAAAATTATATCGAAGGAAATCCAATGGATTTTCCGCTTAAAGATACTCGCAGTACGCCGTAATAATGCGGTGGGAACATAAACAGGTGTGGAAATGAAAGCAAGGAATACCAAGTTTTTCGGAATAGGAACAATAATGATGATAGGCGCCGCATATATGGCAGCGGCCTGGCCCTTTTTCAGACTTATGGTCTGTAAGAGCAATAAAAAGGAAAACAATAAGAAAATATGGGATTCATTCAAGCATAAAAAAATAAATCATCCCCGTAACGGTTATGAAAAAGAGTATGAAACCGGGAAGGCATGGTGTCGTGATGCCGGGTCGGCCGACTGGTGGATGGAAAGCCATGACGGGCTAATGCTTCACGGCTACTATCTTGAAGCCGAGAATCCCGAGAGAATAGTTCTTTTATGCCATGGATACAGAGGATCGGGCTTCGGTGATTTTGCCAACATAGCGAGATTTCTTCATGAACATGGCTGCACACTTCTTATTATAGATGAAAGAAGTCACGGACAAAGTGAGGGTAAGTATATAACCTATGGAGCTTTGGAGCAGTATGATGTGAGAGGTTGGGCAGAGAAACTGGAAAAGTCCAATACAGCTAATCTGCCTATGTACCTATACGGGATGTCAATGGGAGCGGCATCTGTACTTTTAGCATCAGGACACAGGCTTCCGGAAGAGGTTAAAGGTCTGATTTCGGACTGTGGTTTCCATTCCATGAAGATGGAGCTTAAAGATATTGCGTCAAATTGGTTCCATATTGATTACGTGGATCTTCTTCTTAAGAGAGTTGATTTCTATTGCAGACTTTGTGCCGGTTTTAAGATGGATGATGCAGATACAACAAGAGCGCTGCGCAGAAACGAAAGACCCGTGCTTTTCTTCCACGGAGAGAATGATACCTTTGTTGAGAAAAAGCATACAGATATCAATTATGATATTTGCAATGCAAAAAAAGAGAAGTTTACGGTTCCCGGAGCAAGACATCTTTGCAGTTCGTATGTTGCGGAGGATGAGTACAGAGAGAAATTGATGGAGTTCTTTAAAGAAAATGATTGATATAAGCAGGCTGTGGTTTTCACAGCCTGTTTTTATTCTAATATAACAAACAGATTTTTCGGATTTGTTTTTTATCTGTCGGTCAATTTTCTCCTAAGTGTCTGTTAAGTGGTTTGGGGTATGGTAATTCAAAAAATAATGTGATATCTTGCATTTGCGGTTGAAACAAAACAAATTAAAAAATTAAAAAAGGGAGGATCTCATGGGAGAGTTATATCCGCTTACAGCGGCACAAAGAATGCATTATGATTGGATCAAGACATACGGAACACAGCAGGTTTCGGGAGTGAGCATTGTGGCATCACTTAAGGCAGAACTTGATTTCGGATTACTTAAGAAATGCATACAGCTTGAAATTCAAAGATACGGATGCACAAGACTCAGATTCACGGCTCCGGATAAAAACGGAGACATAATGCAGTATATAGTAAAAAATGATTCCAGAGATATTCCTCTTAAAAATCTTTCGGGAATGACAATGGCAGAGGCAGATGCCATGATGCAGAACTGGGCATACCAAACCTTCGATGGAAATGACATTCCGATGTACGAGGCAATAATGGTAAAACTTCCGGAAGGATTTAACGGCTTCTTCTTCCATATGGATCACAGACTTATAGACAGTTGCGGATTTGTAGTAATGATAAATGACATCATGTCACTCTATACTCACTACAGATTCAAGAATGATTATCCTGCTGATCTTGCTGATTTTGAAACGGTACTTTCTTCCGATCTGAAAAAGGCATCAAATGAAAAACGTTTCGCCAAGGATAAGAAGTTCTGGGATGATCAGCTGGATGAGCTCGGTGAGCCTCTTTACTCTGACATTCAAGGTCCCTCCGTACTTGAAGCATCAAGAAAGAAACATAATAATATGAAGCTTCGTTCAGCGGACTTTGAAAAGAAGCAGCTCTTTGTTGCGGTAAAGGATTACATACTTGAGCCGGATTCAGCAAAAGGTCTTTTGGATTTTTGCTATAATCATCAGCTTTCAATGACAAACCTTTTACTTCTCGGTATCAGGACTTATCTTTCAAAGGTAAATAACGGACAGGAAGATATAACGATCCAGAACTTTATTTCAAGACGTTCGACTCATGATGAGTGGACTTCCGGCGGAAGCAGAACAATAATGTTCCCCTGCAGAACCGTTATATCACCTGATACAGAGTTCCTTGCAGCTGCATACGAAATACAGAGTATGCAGAACAAGATCTACATGCACAGCAATTACGATCCTGCTCTTATCGCAGAGGAGATGAAGAAGAGATACAATACTCCTGACGGTACAAGATATGAAAGCTGCTATCTTACATATCAGCCGATGCCCGTTAAGATGGAAAATCCTCATCTTAAGGATCTGCAGCAGCATTCAAAGTGGTTTGCAAACGGTGCGGCTACAAAGAAGATGTATCTTACGGTATCCCATACAGAAGCGGGTGGAATGAACTTCTCATACCACTATCAGACAGCGGATCTTACCGAAAAGGATATGGAACTTTTATATTACTATATGATGAGAATACTTTTCACAGGTATTTCAGAGCCGGATATGACTATCGGCGATATAATGAGAACAGTTTAACTCAGTCGGAGAAATCCCCCACCTCTAAGCGTTAGCGTAGGTGGTGGTTATGACAAACTATACTCAGTCGGGGTACAAGCTCCGACTGAGTTAAACGCTCCGCGAGGATGCGCACGGATTCGGACAGGAATTTGTC
>JAILKW010000087.1 GCA_024693455.1 Lachnospiraceae bacterium | reverse complement strand
AGTGCTGCATCAAGCGCTTCGGCCTGGGGAATCGTACGGGGAAATCCATCAAGTACGAAACCGTTCTTAGCATCGTCCTTAGCAATACGATCCATTACAAGATCGCATGTAAGCTCATCCGGTACCAATGCACCCTGATCCATATATTCCTTGGCTTTCTTTCCAAGCTCAGTGCCTTCCTTTATATTTGCACGGAAAATATCTCCCGTGGAAATATGAGGAATACCGTACTTCGAAGCAATCTGCTTAGCCTGTGTTCCTTTTCCGGCTCCCGGAGCCCCCAACATAATTATTTTCATAACTTCCTCCTTTCAATATCCGGCAGAATGACTGTTCACTCCGCTCCCCTTAATGCGAACACTAATATGTTATTTGCCATTCATTTTATCGCAAAAATTAATGTCCCTTGTATAATAATACATTTTGCGGAAAATTTGAATACTCTGCTTTTAATTACAACTGGAGATACAGAAAAACCGTATCTCCAGAATTATTACTCTGATAAGAATCCGCGATAATTTCTAACCATCATCTGTGACTCTATCTGTTTAAGTGTCTCAACTACAACACCAACGATGATGATGATGGAAGTTCCACCAAATGAAACGCTGGCCTTGAAAAGTCCGTTAAGTGCTATAGGGAATATTGATACAAGTGCAAGTCCTACCGCACCTATGAAAATTATATATCCGAGTACACCCGACAAATAATCACTGGTAGGTTTTCCGGGACGAATACCCGGTATGAAACCACCGCTCTTTTTCATATTATCCGCAATCTCAAGTGGATTAAATGTAATCGACGTATAGAAATATGCGAACGCGATAATAAGTAAAAAGTAAACCAAAGCACCGATAGTATAGATCCATGCTTCCGGGTTGAACCAGTTGCCCTGAGAAAGTCCTCTTAAAATCTCTCCCCAGAATCCGGCAACATTATTCTTACCTGCAAGTGTAGCAATAATTACAGGTGTCTGCATGATCGACTGTGCAAAGATTACAGGGATAACTCCGCCGGTGTTAACCTTAAGAGGTATATATGACGACTGTGCACCCATATATGATGCATTACCCTGAAGCTTCTTTGAATACTGTACAGGAATCTTACGCTCAGCACACTGAAGTATAACTACAAGCACTACAAGTCCGATTATGATCGCTGCAATAATAACCGCTGCAAGAACTGCGGGTGCAGGCTTCTTTCCCTTGATAAACTGATTTACAAGAGAACTGAGATCGATCGGTAAACGAGAAAGGATGTTTATTGTCAGGACAATGGAAATTCCGTTTCCGACACCCTTTTCTGTAATCCTCTCACCAATCCACATAAGAACAGCCGAACCTGCTGTAAGTGCTGCAATAAGAAGGATAACATACAAAGCGCTGTACTCTGTAAGATATCCGCTTCTACCAAAACCAATACCCATTGCAAGACCTTCGAGAACAGAAAGTCCAATTGTAAGATAACGGGTAATAGCTGTGAGTTTCTTTCTTCCCTGCTCTCCGTCTCTTTGCATTTCTTCCAGCTTAGGGAAAGAAATTGTAAGAAGCTGGATGATGATCGATGATGTGATGTAAGGTGTGATATTAAGAGCAAATATTGACATCTGTTCAAAAGATCCACCGGTAATTGCATTGAAGAAGTTCATTGACTCTCCGACATCACCGAACAACTGAGTGAAGACTTCCGGATCAACTCCCGGTACAGGGAGCTGGGATCCGATTCTTACTACAATGAGCATCAGGAAAGTAAATAGCAGACGCATTCTAAGATCCTTGATCTTAAAAGCTCCTACAACTGTTTTAAACATTAGATCACCTCTGCTTTTCCGCCTGCAGCTTCAATCTTTTCCTTAGCTGCCGCACTGTAAGCATTTACTTTAACATTGAGTTTCTTTGTTATGTTACCGTCACCAAGGATCTTAACTCCATCTCTGGGGTTCTTGATGATTCCGGCTTCTATAAGGCTCTCTACAGTTACATCTGAACCGTCGTCAAATCTATCGAGCATTGATACATTAATGCCAACGATCTCTCTTGTGTTGATATTTTTAAATCCGCGCTTAGGTATACGACGGAAAAGAGGCATCTGACCACCCTCGAAACCAAGTCTGGGTGCTCCTGAACGTGCCTTCTGTCCTTTATGACCCTTGCCGGCAGTCTTTCCGTTACCGCTGCCGTGTCCGCGGCCGCGACGGAAAGTACCGTCAGCTCTGGAGCCATCTGCGGGTTTTAAATTACTTAAATCCATTATGATACCTCCTATACTTCTTCCACAGACACTAAATGTCTAACCTTCTGGATCATTCCGCGAATAGCATCATTATCAGGCATCTCTACAGTCTTTCCAACTTTACGAAGCCCAAGTGCCTCCACAGTTTTCTTATTCTTTGGAACCGCACCGATAGGCGATTTAACCAAAGTTATCTTTAACTTATTTGCCATTTGTGCTTCCTTTCTATCGTGCAATCTCTTCGAGTGTCTTTCCACGAAGCTTAGCTACCTCTTCAGGATCCTTAAGCTGTGAAAGTGCATCAATAGTAGCTAAAACTACGTTCTGCTTGTTTGAAGATCCAAGAGACTTTGTACGAATGTTTTCAATTCCGGCAAGCTCGCAGACTGAACGCGCGGGACCACCGGCGATGATACCTGTACCTTCGGGAGCTCTCTTTAAAAGAACCGATGCTCCTGTGTGCTTACCCATGATGTCATGAGGAATACTGTGATTCTCATCAAGCTGAACAGTGATCATTCTCTTAACAGCGTCCTCTTTACCTTTACGGATAGCCTCAGGAATCTCAGTAGCTTTACCAAGTCCTGCTCCTACATGTCCGTTTCCATCTCCGACAACAACAAGTGCAGTAAAACGCATATTACGTCCACCCTTTACTACCTTGGTAACGCGCTTGATGGAAACGACATTTTCTTTTAATTCTTCAATTTGACTTACGTCAACCATTGTACGCTTCATCTATGCTTCCTCCTTAAAAATCTAATCCGGCTTCTCTGGCTGCATCTGCTAACGCCTGGATCTTGCCGGCATAGAGGAAACCTCCTCTGTCAAAGACTACCGTCTTGATTCCCTTATCCAGCGCACGCTTTGCGATCACGCTACCAAGTTTCTTAGCTGCATCTATATCATTTGTCTTTGCGAGACCATCCTTAACATCCTTTTCTACTGTGGATGCTGCAACAAGAGTATTTGCCTCTGTGTCATCAATGATCTGTACATACATATGATTATTGCTACGGAATACTGACATACGAGGACGCTCAGAAGTGCCGGAAAGTGTATGGCGAAGTCTTCTGTGCTTATTCGCACGAATGATCGATCTTGATTTCTTGCTTACCATTTTATCTCTCCTTTCCCTTACTTCTTACCGGTCTTTCCTACCTTACGGCGGATAACCTCATCTGAATACTTGATTCCCTTGCCCTTGTAAGGCTCAGGTCTCTTCTTATCGCGAATCTCAGCAGCGAACTGTCCAACCTTCTCTTTGTCAATTCCCTTAACCAAGATCACGTTTCCGTCTACAGTTGTTTCAATTCCCTCAGGATCCTCCATCTCTACAGGATGAGAAAAACCAAGGTTAAGTGTAAGTTTCTTTCCCTGCTTAGCAGCACGGAAACCAACTCCGTTTACTTCAAGCTTCTTCTCATAGCCATCAGTAACACCTACTACCATGTTGGCGATAAGTGTTCTTGTAAGACCATGAAGTGATTTCATTTTCTTAAGATCGTTAGGTCTTTTAACTACGATCTCTTCTCCTTCTTTTGAGATTTCCATCTCTGAAGGAAGTGTCTTTTCAAGGGTACCCTTGGGTCCCTTAACAGTCACATGATTATTTTCTGCAATATCTACAGTAACACCTGCAGGTACCGCGATTGGCATTCTTCCAACTCGTGACATGCCCGTACCTCCTATAATATTAATCAAATTGTTTATCTAAGGAAATTCCGGTTTGCGTGGTACATATTACCAAACAAACGCTAAAACTTCACCGCCGACCTGCTCGTTCTTTGCCTGCTTGTCGGTAAGAATTCCCTTGTTTGTAGAAAGGATAGCTACTCCAAGTCCACCAAGAACTGAAGGGATCTCATCCTTGCCTGCGTAAATACGAAGACCGGGCTTTGAAATTCTCTTAATTCCTGTAATAATACGGTCCTTTTTCTGTCCTGTATATTTCATTGTTACATGAATATTCTGGAAGGAGCCTGCATCTTCTAACTCATACTTTTCGATATATCCTTCATCAACGAGAATATTTGCGATTGCAACCTTCATCTTTGATGCGGGGATATCAACTGTATCATGTTTCGCAGTATTTGCATTACGGATTCTTGTAAGCATATCTGCGATCGGATCGCTCATTGTCATGATATTATTCCTCCTTAAAACCTACCAGCTAGCCTTGCGTACGCCGGGAATCTCTCCCTTGTATGCCATCTCACGGAAGCATACTCTGCATATTCCGTACTTGCGAAGTACGCTATGCGGACGACCGCAAACTCTGCAGCGTGTATATTCTCTTGTAGAGAACTTCTGCTTGCGCTGCTGTTTGATCTTCATTGACTTCTTAGCCATAGTTCCTTATCCTCCCTCTTACTTAGCGAAAGGCATTCCGAACAGTCTAAGCAGTTCTCTTGCCTCTTCATCAGTCTTCGCTGTGGTAACAAAGATTATATCCATACCACGAACTTTGTCTACCTTATCATACTCGATCTCAGGGAAGATGATCTGCTCCTTGATTCCAAGTGCATAATTTCCTCTTCCGTCGAAGGAGTTGGGATTAACGCCACGGAAATCGCGGACACGCGGAAGTGCCAGGTTAATGAGGCGATCCGCAAACTCATACATCTTCTCACCACGAAGTGTGGTCTTGCAGCCAATTCCCATTCCCTCACGAATCTTAAAATTCGCAACAGAATTCTTGGCCTTGGTGATTACTGCCTTCTGACCTGTAATAGTTTCAAGATCTTTGATGGCAGCTTCGAGAAGCTTCTGGTTTTCCTTAGCTTCTCCAACACCCATATTGATCACGATCTTGTCAAGCTTGGGAATCTCCATAACGTTCTTATAACCGAACTTGCTTGTCATCTCTTTTGTGATCCTGTCTTTATAATCGTCTTTTAATCTACTCAACGCCGTAACCTCCTCAATTAATCGATAACGTCGCCGGTTGCTTTAGCGTAGCGGACCTTCTTGTCCCCATCCATCTTAAAGCCGACGCGAGTTGTCTTTCCACCTACCAGGAGCATTACATTTGAGAGGTCAATAGGAGCCTCCTGCTCTACTATGCCACCGGCCTGGTTTGCCATGCTGGGCTTTGTGTGTTTCTTTACAAGATTAACACCTTCAACTACAACCTTGTTATTCTTGTGATCAACAACAATTACCTTGCCTTCGTTATCTTTATCTGCACCGGCGATCACGCGAACCATGTCGCCTGTCTTAATCTTTGATGTAGCCATTGTCTCCTCCTATAATACCTCCGGTGCGAGTGAGACGATCTTCATGAACTGCTTGTCACGAAGCTCTCTAGCAACCGGTCCAAATATACGGGTTCCTCTCGGAGTCTTATCATCCTTGATGATAACTGCAGCATTTTCATCAAATTTGATATAAGAGCCATCCTTACGGCGTGCGCCCTTCTTTGTACGTACAACGACTGCCTTTACAACGTCGCCCTTTTTAACAACGCCGCCTGGTGTTGCATCTTTGACGCTGGCAGTAATGATATCACCTATATTGGCATATCTTCTGGTGGATCCGCCCATAACACGAATGCAAAGAAGCTCTTTAGCACCTGTGTTGTCAGCCACTCTTAATCTGCTCTCCTGCTGTACCATTGTTTCTCCTTTCCTGCACTAATTACTTAGCACGTTCAACAACCTCGACAAGTCTCCAACGCTTATCCTTTGAAAGAGGACGAGTTTCCATTACACGAACTGTATCTCCCTCATGTGCGTCATTAAGCTCATCATGAGCCTTAAGCTTGTAGGTCTTCTTGATAATCTTCTTATAAAGCGGGTGACGAACATTGTCGCGAACTGCTACTACAATGGTCTTATCCATTTTGTCGCTGACTACGACACCTACACGTGTTTTTCTAAGATTTCTTTCTTCCACGAGTATCTCCTTTCACAATCTTGATCCTAAACTGTTTGAATGCTATGCGTTTGCTTTCTGAGTAAGTACTGTCTGAATACGTGCAATGTTACGACGAACCTCACGGATTCTTGCAGTATTATCAAGCTGATTGGTGGCATTCTGGAATCTAAGATTGAAAAGTTCCTTTTTAGCCTCAACGAGGCGTGCATTTAATTCATCTACTGACTGAGCAGTAAGATCAACGATATAATCTTTATTCTTCATTATGCTTCACCACCTTCTAAATCTGCCTTAGATACAATTTTGCATCTGCAGGGAAGCTTATGGGTTGCAAGACGAAGTGCCTCACGAGCAACTTCTTCAGGTACACCGGAAATCTCAAACATTACACGTCCGGGTTTAACAACTGCTACCCAATAATCAAGAGCACCCTTTCCTGATCCCATTCGAGTCTCGGCAGGCTTTGCACTTACCGGCTTGTCAGGGAAGATTTTGATCCATACCTTACCACCACGTTTTACGTAACGGGTCATTGCGATACGGGCTGCCTCTATCTGATTGGAACGGATCCAGCAGGGATCCATTGCAACTATACCATATTCACCATTTGTGATCTTATTTCCACGAAGCGCTTTTCCGGCCATAGAACCACGGAACTGCTTACGATGTTTTACACGCTTAGGCATTAACATTAGTTATCGCCTCCTTCCTTAGAATTTGTTTTCTTCTTAGGAAGTACCTCTCCTTTATATATCCAAACCTTAACGCCTATCTTTCCATAGGTCGTATCTGCTTCAGCAAATCCATAATCGATATCTGCACGAAGTGTCTGAAGAGGAATGGTACCCTCGTTATATGTCTCGCTACGAGCCATATCTGCTCCGCCAAGACGTCCTGCGCACTGAGTTTTGATACCCTGAATGCCTGCCTTCATTGAACGGCTGATGCAAGACTTCATTGCACGACGGAAAGAAACACGGTTCTCAAGCTGGCCTGCAATGTTCTCAGCTACAAGCTGTGCATCCTTATCGGGACGCTTAACTTCTTTGATATCTACAACAAGCTTCTTGTCTGTGAGCTTTGAAAGCTCTTTCTTAATCTTTTCGATCTCTGCGCCACCCTTACCAATAACTACACCGGGCTTAGCTGTGTAAACAGCAACCTTTACACGATCGGAAGCACGTTCGATCTCTACTTTTGACACTCCGGCAGCATAAAGCTTTGTCTTAAGGAATGTCCTGATCTCGTGATCTTCAACGAGATAGTCTGCAAATTCATTCTCAGCGTACCATCTGGAATCCCAGTCTTTGATAACGCCTACCCGCAGTCCATGCGGATTAACTTTCTGTCCCATGAAATAACCTCCTATTTCTCATCCAAAACGATCGTGATGTGGCTCATTCTCTTCTCAATGCGATAAGCGCGGCCCTGTGCTCTGGGCTGAATACGCTTCATTGTGGGTCCTTTGTTTGCGTAGCACTCTGCCACATAAAGATCATGTGCATTAAGTCCGTTATTGTTCTCTGCATTAGCGATAGCTGACTTTAAGAGCTTTTCAATCACGCCGGATGCATATCTGGGGTTATAAGCCAAGATTGCAAGTGCGCTGTTTACGTCTTTGCCGCGGATTGCGTCAAGAACGAAGCAGGCTTTGCTTACTGAAATACGTGCGTATGACAGCTTTGCACTTGGCCGCGTGTCCTTATTTTCATTTCTCTCACGCTTAATTTGGGTTCTGTGTCCCTTAGCCATGATAATCTCCTTTCAAATCAATACCCCTTAGGGCCTTTGAATATTACCTTACACCTGATTTCTTCTCGTCTTTGCCGTGACCACGGTATGTACGTGTAGCAACAAACTCACCGAGCTTATGTCCAACCATATCCTCTGTTACATATACGGGAACATGCTTACGTCCGTCATGAACAGCAATTGTATGTCCTACAAACTGAGGAAAGATTGTTGAACGGCGGGACCAAGTCTTTACTACAGATTTGTCATTTGATGCGTTAAGTGCATCTATCTTTTTAAGTAAACTTTCATCAGCGAAAGGTCCTTTTTTAAGTGAACGTGACATATTATCCTCCTTACTTTAATCCCTTTCCGTTTCTTCTTCTTACGATAAGCTTGTTAGAAGACTTATTCTTCTTTCTGGTCTTAAGTCCGAGAGCAGGCTTACCCCAAGGTGTACAAGGACCGGGGCGACCGATAGGTGCCTTACCCTCACCACCTCCATGAGGATGGTCGTTGGGGTTCATGACTGAACCGCGAACTGTAGGACGGATACCCATGTGACGTTTACGTCCTGCTTTACCGATCTTAACAAGGTTGTGGTCTCCGTTACCGATAGTACCGATCGTTGCGCGGCACTCGATAGGAACCATTCTCATCTCGCCTGAAGGAAGACGAAGTGTTGCGTACTTTCCTTCTTTAGCCATAAGCTGTGCTGCATTTCCTGCTGCACGAACCATCTGGCCACCCTTACCGGGCATCATCTCTATATTATGTACAAGTGTACCTACAGGTATCTTTGAAAGAGGAAGGCAGTTACCGATACGTACTTCTGCATCGGGTCCGCTTACAACTGTCATGCCGTCTGTGAGGCCTGCAGGAGCAAGGATGTATGCCTTCTCACCGTCTTCATAGCAGATAAGAGCGATGTTAGCGCTGCGGTTGGGATCATACTCGATACCGATAACCTTTGCAGGTATTCCATCTTTCTTATTTCTCTTGAAATCGATGATTCTGTATTTCTGACGATTTCCGCCACCGTGATGACGAACTGTTATCTTACCCTGATTATTACGTCCGGCATTCTTCTTCTTAGCTGCAAGAAGTGATCTTTCCGGCTCACTCTTTGTCACCTCTGAGAAATCTGAACTTGTCATATTTCTGCGGGAAGGTGTATATGGGTTAAATGTCTTAATTCCCATTTCTTTCTCCTTTCAAACGTTAATTATCGCATAACGTGATATGCTTACTTGCGAATTTTAAAGTCCGCTGAAAATTTCGATCTCTTTAGAATCCTCTGTAAGGAAAACGATCGCTTTCTTTGTCTTGGCAGTCTTACCGTAAACCATTCCACGACGCTTATTCTTGCCTTCGCAGTTCATTGTGTTTACTTTTGCTACCTTGACACCGTCGAACATCTTCTCGACAGCATCTTTGATCATTACTTTATTTGCTTCGGGATGAACGAAGAATGTGTACTTACGCTCTCCCATCTCGCTCATGCTTTTCTCTGTAACGACCGGTTTAAGGATTACATCATAATACTGTACGCTTGCCATTATGCATACACCTCCTCAATCGTCTTAGCAGTATCCTGTGAAAGGATAACTGTGCCGAACTTAAGAACATCAAATACGTTAAGTTCTGATGTCTGTGTTGTCTTTACAGTAGGAATATTCTTAGCACTGCAGATTACATTCTTGTCACTGTTGTTAAGAACAACAAGTGCCTTATCAACATTGAGATTTCCAAGAACCTTTGCAAACTCTTTTGTCTTGATCTCGTTCATCTCAAGCTTGTCAAGAACGATGAGCTTGTTCTCTGCTACTGCATTTGAAAGAACAGACTTAAGAGCTGCTCTCTTTTCCTTCTTGTTCATCTTGAAGGAATAATCGCGGGGTACCGGAGCGAAAACAACTCCGCCGCCTGTCCACTGGGGACTTCTTGTTGAACCCTGACGTGCATGTCCGGTTCCCTTCTGTCTCCAAGGCTTGCGACCTCCTCCTGAAACCTCTGAACGGGTCTTTGCCTTCTGTGTACCCTGACGCTTATTAGCAAGCTGCTGAGTAATTGCCAGATGTACAAGGTGTTCATTTATCTCTACTCCGAAAACGGCATCCGAAAGGTCTACCTTGCCGACCTCTTTGCCGTCCATATTAAATACGGATACTGAAGCCATGATGAGCTCCTCCTTTCATTATAAGCCGGCAAACTTATGCCTTAACTGATTCCTTTATAGTTACGAGAGACTTCTTGGGTCCGGGAACAGCTCCCTTTACAAGAAGAAGATTGTTCTCTGCATCAACCTTTACTATCTCAAGGTTCTGGATCGTAACCTTTACAGAACCCATATGTCCGGGCATTCCTTTTCCTTTGAATACGCGGCTGGGTGTTGAACATGAACCGTTGGAACCCTGATGACGATGGAACTTTGAACCATGAGCCATAGGTCCTCTGTGCTGTCCAAGTCTCTTGATAGCACCCTGGAATCCTTTACCTTTGGAAACAGCTGTTGCATCTACCTTGTCGCCCTCAGCGAAGATGTCTGCCTTGATCTCCTGAGCAAGAGCATATTCGGAAGAATTCTCAAAACGGAACTCTCTTACGAAACGCTTGGGCTCAACACCAGCTTTATCGAAATGACCCTTCATGGGCTTGTTAACACCATGACGATGTGCAACGTTCTTATGTCCTGCAGCATCCTTGGACACAACCTTTACGGGCTTATCGCCGAAGCCAACCTGTATTGCCTCGTAACCGTCATTCTCAAGTGTCTTAACCTGTGTTACCACGCAAGGACCTGCCTCAAGAACTGTTACGGGAACAAGTACACCTTCCTGATCCCAAACCTGAGTCATACCCAGCTTTGTAGCTAAAATTGCTTTTTTCATTTTTACCTCCTTAGTCATTGGAACGCGATGCGTTCTTAACTTTTTGCTCGCAATTATTACCTTGTAAATAATTACTTGTTCTTCATCTTGATGTCGATATAAACACCTGCAGGCATCTCAAGACGAGATAATGCATCAACCGTCTTCTGGGTAGGTGTGATGATATCGATCAGACGCTTATGAGTTCTCTGCTCAAACTGCTCACGAGAGTCTTTGTACTTGTGAACCGCACGAAGAATTGTAACTACTTCCTTCTTTGTAGGAAGAGGTACGGGTCCGCTAACTGTAGCGCCGTTCTTCTTTACAGTATCGATGATCTTCTTTGCAGAAGCATCAACCAGCTCGTGATCATACGCCTTTAATGTGATTCTCATAACCTGTGTTGCCATAAAAAAAGTCGCCTCCTTTTCGCACTTTTTAAATAGTACGACAAGCGGTGACTGTACACTTTACCGTGTGTGTCATGGTGACTACACACTTCTATTCTGCATTTTTATCTGCAGATTAAATTGTACAGTGACTTGTCGTCCGGATTATACGGCGGCTCTGCCGCCCCTAGACATTCGCTCCACGGAAAACCTGATACAGAAGTGGGTTATTCTTCGTCTATCAGCAACCTCACGCTTCATAGCTATCAATGCCACAACAGTTGATACTATACACGAGAGTTTTGGTTTTTGCAAGATTTTTTTGACCATTTTTGTATTTTTATAAGTACAATTTGAAAATAGTAGCATTTTCGCCAAAGAGATCCCATATTTAGTATATTTCATTGACAAATACTTCCTATAAAATGTAAACTCTTTTTGTAATTCTTTAGAAAACACTGCATATTATATGAAGGGAAATACTGTTTATGTGGGTCGCAGACAGATGGAAAGACTATGAAGTAATAGATACCGGTAAAGGAGAAAAACTTGAGCGGTGGGGAAAATATCGCCTTATCAGACCCGACCCCCAGGTAATCTGGGATACAGGCCGTGACGATCCCGGCTGGCATTCTCCCAACGGACATTATCACAGAAGCAAAAAAGGCGGCGGCAGCTGGGAATTTTTCGATCTTCCGGATGAATGGTCTATCTCATATCCGCTTGAAGCCGGCAAACTTACCTTTAATCTAAAGCCCTTTTCCTTTAAACACACCGGGCTTTTCCCCGAGCAGGCTGCCAACTGGGATATTTTTTCTTCTATTATATATGAAGAAAAACAAAAAAATCCTTCCGAACCAATAAAGGTCCTTAACCTGTTTGCATATACGGGAGGTGCTACAGTTGCTGCTGCAAAAGCCGGTGCGGCTGTTACCCATGTCGATGCTTCAAAAGGAATGGTAGGTTGGGCAAAAGAAAACGCCGCATCCAGCGGACTGGGCGATGCTCCGATCAGGTATCTCGTAGATGATGCGGTAAAATTTGTCGAAAGAGAGATACGCCGCGGTAATAAATACGATGGGATAATCATGGATCCTCCTTCGTACGGCCGGGGCCCCAAGGGCGAAACATGGAAGATTGAAGAAAGCATCTTCCCCTTCATAATGAAAACAGCCAATCTGTTTTCCGATAAGGGACTGTTTTTCTTTGTAAATTCCTACACCACGGGACTTGCTCCTTCAGTGCTTCACTATATGCTCTCTGTTGCACTCAAAGGAAGGGGCGGAAGTTTTGAAGCCGACGAACTGGGTCTTCCTGTTACCCGGTCCGGATTATTTTTGCCCTGTGGTGCAACCGGCAGATATATACATAAATAGCATTTTAGATCCCGCATAATAAAAAGAGTGTAAGATGGATTCCATTTTACACTCTTTTTTATTTAAAGCATTCGTTTTTTTCTAAGTATGATAAGAACTGCTATGCAAAGGACTAATGTAAAAATACAAATTATCCCAAATCCGAAAGGCGTTTCGGAAAAAGGCATCCATTTGCCGCTTACGTTCATTCCCCATAAGCCTGATATTATGGTGGGGATTGACATTACGATCGTAATGGCTGCAAGATACTTCATCACATTATTCAATCTGTTATTGATAACCGATGAAAGCAGCTCCCTGGTTCCGTTAATTATATCTCTGTAGATACCGGTCATCTCTATAGCCTGCTTATTCTCAATGATAACATCATCAAGCAATTCTCTGTCTTCCTCATACTGTTTTAACCGGCCATACCTTGTCAGACGATCAAGCACCACTCCGTTTGCCCTGAGTGATGTCGCAAAGTATACGAGATTTGATTCCAGCTCATGAAGATCAACAAGATCCGAATCTTCCGTAACCTTATCGATCCTTTCCTCTATCTCAGTCCTTTTTCTGTCTATGGAGCGAAGCAGGCTCTGGTAAAGTACACTGCAGTTATACAGGATCTGATACATGAATCTCATCTGCTTTTTGGTAGAAAAATCTCTTACCCTTCTGTCAATAAAACTGCTTAAAACGGCAGTCTCTTCAGCGCATACCGTGATGAGCACTCCCTCTTTGATCAGTATCCCGAGAGGAATGGTGGTGTATGTACGACGATTGTTACGCACCTCTGCAGACGGGATATCTACAAGTATCAATGTATAATCATCTTCTAAACTGATACGCGAACTCTCTTCATCGTCGAGCGCTGCTCTTACATCAGCAATGTCCATACCGAAGGCTTCGCTGACATCTGTACACTCCTCATACGAAGGATCCGTAAGCTTGACCCACGCCCCTTCTTCATAAGTATCTATCTGTCGAATGACCCTGTCATCCGTCTTGTAATATGAAAGCACGGTGACAATCCTCCTTTATTCAAAACAAAATAAAAACAACGTTCTCGACCCTTACTTTGTCCGTCATCCATGAATTGTCACCTCCTTTTCTTCTCGCCAAAATATGTCCGGGTCTTTGTCAGACCTCGGACATACCAAGTTTACTCTTATTTAGCTTGTTTTGCAAGCATTTATCCTGACTGCATGATATCTGTATTAAAGCTCTCATTAGGAAGACTTTGCACATGATCCGGATCTGCTTTTCAGACATATTTCCTATCCGGTTCTTACTTTTTTAATTAATATATTCAAGCAGATCTTCCGGCTTATCTATTATGCCAATGGATTTTTCCTTTTCGAGCAGATCCCTCTCACGGAACCCCCAGCTGCAGAGTACACAGTCCATACCCACACCCTCAGCCGTCTTCGCATCTACTCCGGAATCCCCTACATAAAGACAATCCTTTGCAGAGAGACCAAGAGCCAAAAGCGCCGCATTAGGAGCATCGGGATGAGGCTTTCTGTTCCTGCCTTCAAGATCTCCTATCGATACCTCTATGGCATCTTTAAAATAGTGTCGGGAAAGTTCCGTAACCGCCGGCTGATACTTATTGGAAACAATAGCAAGCCTTATGCCGTTATTCCTCAAGTCCGATATCAGATTCATTATGCCCGGATAAGGCTTTGTAAGATCCATATCGTGCCCGGCGTAATAGTTCTTAAACTCCGAAAACTTTTCTTCGAATTTCGGATCCTCTTCTCCCTTCGGAAGAGCCCTTATCATAAGATTGCGGATCCCGTTACCTACAAACCGTCTGACATCGTCCACAGAATGCACAGGGTCATCATAGGTTTTCATCACGTGATTAACAGCACCCGCAAGATCATGTAATGTGTCAAGCAGCGTTCCGTCAAGATCAAATAGAACCGCTTTATACTTCATTTTCGTTCCTCTTGTAAACAGTTTTATTTAAGCTTCCATATATCCTTGTTATACTGCGCAATAGTACGGTCTGATGAGAAGAAGCCGGCCTTTGCGATATTTACGAGGCATTTTCTGTTCCATGCATCACGATCCTCGTAATCAGAGTATATCTTCTCTTTTGTCTCAATATACTCTTTGGTGTCAAGGAGAGTCATAAACCAGTCTTTATTAACAAGCTCATCATGGAGTCTCTTAAGATTTTCTGCATCTCCGATCTTTGTCATCTCAGGTCCGGTAATAAAGTCCACAAGATCATGGATGGTCTCGTCCTTCTCGTAAATAGCTTTTGCGTTATAGCCGCTTGTCTCGTAAAGCTTAATAACCTCATCGGGCTTCTTTCCGAAAATGTAAATATTGTCTTCCCCTACAAGTTCTCCTATCTCAACATTGGCTCCGTCCTCGGTTCCTAAAGTAACGGCTCCGTTTAACATAAATTTCATGTTACCCGTTCCTGAAGCTTCCTTTGAAGCAAGAGAAATCTGTTCGGAAATATCTGCTGCGGGAATTATCTTTCCTGCCTTGGTAACATTGTAGTTCTCTGCCATGATAACCTTGAAATAAGGCGCAACTTCAGGATCGTTGATCGTAAGTTCCGAAAGGCAAAGAATTGCATGAATGATATCCTTGGCTATAACATATGCGGGAGCAGCCTTTGCTCCGAATATCATAGTGATCGGATGTGAAGGTTTCTTGCCTGCCTTGATCTCCTTATACTTATAAATAGCATAAAGCACATTCATCTGCTGACGCTTATACTCATGCAGACGCTTAACCTGAACATCGAAGATCGACTCGGGATCGATGTCAATTCCCTGGGTATGTTTAATAAATTCGGCTGCTGTCTTTTTGTTGTCCTTTTTGATCTGTGCGATCTTTTTAAGTACCTCATGATCATCCTTGTACTTAAGAAGCTGCTCAAGATCATCGGCATTTTTCTTGTAAGAATCTCCGATAAGGGATGTGATGTAATCCGCAAGTTCGGGATTGCAGTGAAGAAGCCATCTTCTGAAAGTAATACCGTTTGTCTTATTATTAAACTTCTCAGGATATATCTTATAAAAATTATTAAGTTCAGACTCTTTAAGAATATCCGTATGAAGAGCTGCAACACCGTTTACGGAATATCCGTAATGAATATCCATATGGGCCATATGAACTCTGTTGCTTTCATCAATTATATAAACCGAGCTGTCGTCATATTTCTTCCTGACACGGTTATCAAGCTCATTGATGATAGGAAGAAGATGGGGAACCACCTCCTCAAGATAATCCACCGGCCACTTCTCAAGTGCTTCTGCGAGGATTGTATGGTTGGTGTATGCACAGGTGCGGCTTACGATATCAATCGCTTCATCCATAGTAAAATGTCTTATAAGAAGGAGTCTTATAAGTTCGGGAATAACCATGGAAGGATGTGTATCGTTGATCTGGATGGCAACATGATCCGGAAGTGTCTTTAGATCATAACCCTTATCATCCATCTCTTTTAATATTAGCTGGGCTCCGTTCGAAACCATGAAATACTGCTGATAAACACGGAGCAGCTGCCCCTGTCTGTCACTGTCATCGGGATAAAGGAAAAGAGTAAGGTTCTTTGCAACATCATATTTGTCAAAACCTATGTTATCGTTACCCACCATATTGTCGTCTACCGTATCAAGATCGAAAAGGTGAAGTCTGTTAACGCCTTCCTGATCATATCCGGGAACATCTATATCATATAATGTAGACTTTGCGGTGAAATGACGGAAGGGAACCATGAAGGAAGTCTCTCTCTTCTCAAGCCAGCTTCTTTCCGTGATCCAGGGATTTTTACGCTCACCCTGTTTTTTATTTTCAAACTTCTGCTCAAAAAGTCCGAAATGATAATTAAGCCCGATACCGTCTCCGGCAAGACCAAGGCTTGCAATAGAATCCAAAAAGCAGGCTGCAAGTCTTCCGAGTCCTCCGTTTCCGAGTGAAGGCTCAAGCTCGCATTCCTCAATCTCCTCAAGTGATTTGCCATGAGCCGCAAGTGTCTTTTTAACATCATCATACATTCCGAGGTTAATAAGATTATTTGATAAAAGCTTACCTATAAGAAACTCGGCTGAAATATAATAAACCTTCTTGTCACCCTCGATAGGCTTTCTTCCCTCAAGCTCTTCCTTTGTCATTATAAGAAGACCTTGAAAAAGCTCCTCATTGGTACACTGATCAATTCCGCGTCCGTAATACTTCTTCATTATTGCATTGAATTTTGATTCCATCATACCCTCCTTACAGAATCTCTTGTCAACAACTTTGCTTCATACGTAATGTGCCTTTTTATACCGTTTTCTTCTATTAATTCGTTTAACAGTTCCACCGCAGATACCGCCATCTCCTCACGAGGCTGTACCATCGTGGTAAGAGACGGATGTAAAAATCTGCCAAGATCGATCCCGTCAAACCCGATAACGGATATATCATCCGGTATCTTCTTACCTGCTTCCGCGATCGCCTTATAACATCCCATTGCCATAAGATCCGAAATACAGTAGATAGCGGTAAAATCCGCTCTCTGAATAAGTTCTTTGGCAACCTGATACCCGTTTTCCGCTGAAAATTCAGGAATATTGTTTTTCGAAAGTCCGATCAACGACTCGTCTATTTCAAGTCCGTTCTCGGTCAATGCCCGTTTGTAACCCGCCAGCCTCTGGGCTCCTACCGCAGGATCATCCTCATGACCGGCAACTATAGCTATTCTTTTATGTCCGGATCTTATCAGATAACCAACAGCCTCAGCACTTTCTTTTTCATCATCTATACCCACTGTAGCTGCATCCGGATGATCCTGTCCGATCTTGGCTGCCACGGTACAAAGTACATAAGGTATGGGAAGGTCGCTTAAGCCGGAAATCTTACTGCCCATCCGACCACCCAAAATAATTAGTCCCTTAAGTCTCTTTTCCATGGAAAGCTCCATGGCGATCGAAGAAATATCTTCGTCTTCACCGACGGCATGCAAAAGATAATCATATCCTCTGCTTTCCAGTTCTCGTTGTATATATCCAAACATTTCGAGGAAAAAATAATTATCTATTCCTCTTACCAAAAGTGCTATGGTATTGGATTCAGTCATTTTAAGATTACGGGCACTGTTATTGGGAATATAATTATATTCCTTAACTATCTTAAGTACCTTTTTCTTGGTGGCCAATGCTATGCCGGGGTCATCGTTGATCGCCCTCGATACCGTACTGACACCAACTCCGGCAAGCTTAGCTATATCCTTTATTGTCAAACCTTAAACCTCATCTTCTTCCGTAGATATTGGCGAGTTTTAACATTCTCTTTGCAAGCTTATCATCCATATCCCCGGCTGAAACTCTCCACCTCCAGTTGGTACCCAGTGTAGACGGGGTGTTTATTCTGGCCGAGTTATCAAGTCCGAGATAATCCTGTATGGGGATTATTGCCATTTCCGAAACAGATCCCAGAGCCATGCGGACCAGTTTTCTTGTAAGCTTTTTCTTTGAGATCTTCGCCTTTGAATCCGTATAATCCAAAACCTGCTGATACTCTTCTTTGCTTATACTGTCAAGCCATCCGAGGATCGTCTCATTATCATGTGTTCCCGTATATACCACACTGTTTTTGGTATGATTGAAGGGAAGATATTCGTTGCTTCCGGGGGCAGCATCCTTAGATGATGAGTCCCTTCCGTCAAAAGCAAATTCTATTATCTTCATATTGGGATAACCTGTCTTGTCAACAAGAGCCCTTACCGTATCGGTAACATATCCCAAATCTTCTGCTATGATCTTAATCTCACCAAGTTCTGCATGTATTGCTTTAAAAAGTGCATATCCGGGACCTTTTTTCCATTTACCGTTCTCGGCTGTCTTGTCCTTTGCCGGAATGGAATAATACTCATCGAACCCGCGGAAATGGTCTATACGAACAACGTCATAAAGCTCCATACACTTTTTCATGCGAAGTATCCACCACTTAAACCCGCTGGCTTTATGAGCCTTCCAATCATAAAGGGGATTGCCCCAAAGCTGACCCGTTGCGGAAAATGCATCCGGCGGACATCCTGCAACGGCCTTAGGTCTTCCCTGGGCATTCATCTGAAACAGTGAAGGTGATGTCCAAACATCTGAGCTGTCCGCCGCAACATAGATGGGAATATCTCCTATGATCTCAACTCCCTTTTTGTTGGCATATTTCTTAAGAGCCTTCCACTCGGTAAAGAATTCATACTGAAGGAATTCATAAAAACCTATCTCATCGGAATGAGCTTTTTCAAAAGACTTTATTGCTTTCTTGTCACGAAGTCTGTATTCATCCTCCCATTCCATGAAGCTCTTTCCGTCATGCTCATCCTTAAGAGCCATGAATACTGCATAATCGTGAAGCCATTCTTTATTTTTATTTGTAAAACTGCCGTAACCTTTCACAGCCTCGGCTTTTTTACCCTTAGCCCCCGATGAATCCTTTGAATCCAGTAAAGCTTTAAATCTCTTATATGCTGTCCTTAATATGTCATACCTTACCTTGTAAAGACGACCGTAATCAATATCCGATTCACTGCCTCCGAAATCGACATCTGCCCATTCACTTTCCTTTAACAGTTTTTTATCGGTAAGTGTCTGTAAACTGATAAAATAAGGATTCCCCGCAAATGTGGAAAAAGACTGATACGGTGAATCCCCGTAACTGGTCTGTCCAAGAGGAAGTATCTGCCAATACTTCTGACCTGCTTTCGCTAAAAAATCAATAAAATTATATGCTTCCTTTGAAAAGCATCCGATGCCTTCTTTTCCGGGCAGTGAAAAAACCGGCATCAGTATCCCGCATGATCTCATAAAAACCCCCCTTTTCAAACTATTATATTGGAAACGTTTCCTCCCTTATGTTTTGCCTTTGGAAACGTTTCCGTAAACAAAGTCTATCACGTTTATTTTTAAATTGCAATACCTAAAATAATTTTTTCATATTCTTCTTTTTTATCCCGCATTACAAGCAGTCCGTCCATAAGCCCGGAAAGCTCAAATCTGTGTGATATAACAGACCCTGTGTCTGCCTTTTCCGATGCAAGAAGCTGCGCCGCAAAATGCCAGTCGTCATCCTTTTCACCTGTAAAAGAAGAATTCCATGTACCGAAAATCCTAAGCTGATTCCTTAGTATCTTCCAGTATGTTTCCTTTGAAAAACCTATATCGGAGGCGGGATTACCGACAAATACCAATCTGCCGGAAGGTGCGGCCGTATCCACCGCAAGATTTATCGTATCCTGTCGCCCCACGCATTCAAAAAAGATCTCCGCTCCCTTTCCGTCTGTTATTTCCCTTATCCTGTCCGCCGCGTCCTGCTTTCTTATGTCTATATATCTTTCTTCTTTAATGCCGGATCTTAAAACGCATTCCTTTTGAATATCCTTATTTCCTATTGCATAAACATTCTCACAACCGTTTTCGACAAGTGCTTTAATAAGCAACTGTCCTATTGTTCCAAGACCGCAGACAAAAACATCCGCTTTCCTATCTTGTCCGAAATCAGATATAACCTGCCTCATTGCATGGACCGCCACCGAAAGCGGCTCAAGCATTGCGGCTTTTTCGTAGGAAACATCTTTCGGTAATTCGATGAGATTCGCCGCCGGTACATTTACGTACTCGGCGAATCCCCCGTCGCATCTTGATCCAAGATAATTGTAATTCCTGCACATCTCGTATTTTTTGTGAAGGCAGGGATCGCATTTTTTGCATGGAATAAGAGGAAAAACGCCCACTCTCTTACCTATAAGCTCTTCACTTTGGGAATCCGCCACTTTAACAACTTCTCCCGCAAATTCGTGACCCGGAATAAGAGGATGCTTATGCGCACCGGTATAAAAAATGCGCGGTACATCGGAACCACAGATTCCGGCCGCGCAAACCTTTACCTGTACCCATCCCCTGTCGGGTGAGGTAATCTTTTTTTCTTCAAATCTGATATCCGAAGGTCCGTATAAAACCCATGCTTTCAATATCCTTCTCCTTTACTCATAAACGGATCTGAATCTTTCAAGATCAGCTGCCGTAGTTATCTTAAAATTGTCCTCATCACCTTTTACAAATACTATATCCATACCTGCCATAACTGCGGGTTCACTGGCTCCGTTAACAGAAAATATATCATCCGGCAAAAGTGCTTCGGTAGCCGAAATGTACTTACCCAGCAAAAATGCCTCGGGGGCTTGTCCCGCAAAAAGTCTGCTCCTGTCAATCAAAGATGACACAGACCTGCCGTCCTCGCTTATATATACCGTATCCTTCATCGGAAGCACCGGCATAGCGCCGTCATGAAGATCGCATGCATCAATAATATCCGATATCGTGCCGGCTTTCACAAAAGGTCTCGCAGCATCATGTATGATCACAACATCATCTTCCCCTGCATATTTCATTATATCCCTCATTCCGTTTAATGCGGAAAGCTGTCTGTTTTCACCCGGTTCGGAAAATCCTCTGACAAGCTCACAAAGTCCGGTATCAGACTCTATGTCTTTTAGAATTTCCTCCCGGTGATCTTCGCTGCAAACTATCTGAATCCCGTTCACCTTACTGCAGGAAGCAACAGCCCTTAAGGTATAAGTGATCATCATCTTACCCCCGGCTCTCATATACTGCTTTGGGATATCTCCTCCCACTCTGCTTCCGGTCCCGCCGGATAAGATAAGTGCAATATTCATCAGAAAAACTCCAATCTCCTTATGGCATCTATCGTCTCTTTATATGGTCTGTTCTGCCCGAACAAAAGTGTAGTACCGAGCACAAACCCTTTAACTCCCTTGGGAGCGTAAGTTTTTATCTTATCGGCTCCGCAGGCTCCGTCCCAATATATATCAATGTCCATTTCGTCTTTTACTCCAAGAAGCTGGTCATATTTCTCTCCGACATAGGGCATGAACATCTGGCCCGCATTTCCGGGATTAACAGACATTACGAGCACTTTTTTAACGATACGAAGAAGCATTCGAACATTTTCTACGCTGGTTCCCGGATTGATAGCGATCCCCGGAATAAGTCCGGCATCAATTACCTTTTGCAGTGTCGTCGAGGGGTGATACTCGGCTTCCGGATGAATATATATGGTATCTCCCGGATGCAGGCTGTGGATAAACAACTCTATTGTATTATTTGGATGTTCAACCATAAGATGCACATCAAGAGGCTTGTTTGTAAGACTCCTTATACACCGAAGATCATTAAGTGACATCGCAAAATTGGCCACATATCTGCCGTCCATTATATCTATGTGAAAAGAATCTATCCCCGCCTCGTCAAGTTCCCTTACATCCTTACGTAAATTTGCGTAATTAGCACACATCATAGACGCCATAAGTTCGAAATTATATCCCATTTTTCCTCCATATCCATTCTGTCAAAAACCAACTTTAGCCAAAAGTGTTCTTGGATCCTTTGAGTTTGCTTCGATCACCTTAAGATCCTGTTTATCCATCTTTCTTCTTATGTATTTATTTCGCCCGAGAGGAAGAAAAATACATTTTCGTGCCAACTGT
>JAILKW010000076.1 GCA_024693455.1 Lachnospiraceae bacterium | reverse complement strand
CCAAATCATCAAAAGTCCTATCAAAAGAGTAAAAAACACATTGTTATGATCAGGTTTGTAAATACCTCCCATCAATCCGATATCAAACGGCAACTCGGATATAACAGCAAATATTGCCAATCTCAATGCATATTTAAAACGGCTTCGGGTTTTAAACAATCCCTCAACTATGAAAAAACAAAATATTGGAAACGCAAGTCTTCCGATCGCCCTCATGACAAAATTAAGACTGACAAGAAACTGAAGTGACTTTTCTCCAAGACCGTTTGAATTAAGAATGATCGGTTCTATCAAGCCTGCTCCTATATGGTCGATAAGCATGCTTATTATTGCGATCATTTTTATTTTAAATGCTGTTAAACCAACATCAGACGCCCTTTCGAGCGTCTGATTATCGTCCGACATCGGACGTATATTTTTACTATCCATAATACTTATATTAGAAATCTGTAAGTTCAGCGCTTCTCTTCTCTAAGAATGCTCCCATACCTTCCTTCTTGTCATGTGTATCGTTAACTACACCGAAAAGATTTGCTTCCATCTCAACTGCATTATGAATATCCATATCATAACCGTTATTGATAGCTGCCTTTGCAACTGAGTTAGCATAGCTGCCCTTACTTGCGATCTTTGATGCCATCTTCTTTGCTGTAGGCATGAGTTCCTCTGTTGAAACCACCTTATTAACAAGACCGATCCTGTAAGCTTCCTCTGCGTTAATATTATCACATGTAAAGATCATCTCTTTAGCACGACCCATACCTACAAGACGGGCAAGACGCTGTGTTCCTCCGAATCCGGGAATGATTCCAAGTCCTGTCTCAGGCTGACCGAAAATAGCATTATCACTTGCTATACGAATATCACATGCCATAGCGATCTCACATCCGCCGCCAAGTGCAAATCCGTTAACAGCTGCTATTGTGATCTGACGCATCTCCATAAGTTTGAAGAAAGGCTTTGAAGCCTTGATTCCGAATGCTCTTGCTTCGGGAGCTGTGAAATTAACCATCTCGGAAATATCAGCTCCGGCAACAAATGACTTAAATGCATTATCCTTCTTGTCAGGTCCGCCTGTAAGAATAAGAACCTTTATGTCATCTCTTGCTTCAATCTCTGTAAGACAAACATCAAGTTCTTCAAGTGTCTCACTGTTAAGCGCATTGAGCGCTGCGGGACGAGTGATTGAAAGTACTGCAACATCCCCCTCAACTTCCAACTTTAAGTTATTAAAATCTGCCATAATATCCTCCTTTATTAATCAAACCCACCTGTTACGGAAGGTCATGGTTACCTGCCATAAATTCTACGTACTTACCTGTGCCTATCGCAACACATGTAAGCGGATCTTCAGCTGTCATCGTATTGATTCCGGTTCTGTCTTCCATAAGTTCTTCCAAACCACGAAGGAGTGCTCCTCCTCCTGTAAGGATGATACCTCTGTCCGCAACATCCGCTGCAAGTTCCGGCGGTGTCTTCTCAAGAACCGAATGTACTGCCTCAACGATCTGTGCCGTAGGCTCTCTTAATGCTTCCTCTGTCTCTTCCGAGGAAACCTCAATAGTCTTGGGAAGCCCCGTAACAAGATTTCTTCCTCTTACATCCATAGTCTCCGGTGCAGGAAGGGGATAACATGTACCTATGTTGATCTTCATATCCTCCGCCGTACGCTCACCGATAAGCAGATTATGTTTCTTTCTCATATAACGAACCAGTGACTCATCAAAATCATCACCGGCGATTTTAATGGATGTGGATACTACCGATCCACCGAGGGAAATAACCGCTATATCTGCTGTACCTCCACCTATATCCACTATCATATTACCGCAGGGACGACTGATATCTATACCTGCTCCAATAGCAGCAGCTATAGGTTCTTCAATAATAAACACTTCTCTGGCGCCTGCGGAATAAGCCGCATCTTCTACCGCACGTTTCTCCACCTCTGTAACGCCGCTGGGTACACATACACTGATGCGAGGCTTACGATAGCTCTTTTTGCCCAAAGCCTTTTGAATAAAATATTTTATCATTTTTTCGGTAACGGTATAATCAGAGATAACACCCTGACGAAGAGGTCTTACCGCTACTATATTTCCGGGAGTACGTCCAAGCATAAGACGTGCCTCCTCACCGATCGCTTTTATCTTATTTGTATCCCTGTCAAACGCTACTACCGAGGGCTCCTTAAGAACAACGCCCTTACCCTTAAGGTAAACAAGAATGCTAGCCGTACCAAGATCTATTCCTATATCTGAAGAAGCCATTTCCAATCTCCTCTCAACTCAACAAACAAAAATATGTAAAAAGGGATGAATACCCTTTGATTTTTAAAATACCGTAAAAAACACGTATATCTCTATATTATATCGTTTTATAGGGCTTTTTCAAGAAAAAAATACTTACAATTTTATTATGCTTCAAGATATTTTTTTATATATTGTCCCGTATAGGATTTCTTATTCTTTGCTACCTGCTCAGGTGTACCTTTTGCAACTATACTGCCGCCCCTGTCTCCTCCTTCGGGTCCGAGGTCTATTATATAATCCGCTGTTTTGATAACATCGAGGTTATGCTCTATGATAACCACAGTATTTCCGCCCTCAGCCAGTTTTTGGAGAATCTCAACAAGTTTTCGAACATCTTCAAAATGAAGTCCTGTTGTCGGCTCATCAAGTACATAAATCGTCCTGCCTGTTGACCTTCTTGACAGTTCCGTCGCAAGTTTTATCCGCTGGGCTTCTCCTCCGGATAACTCCGTGGAAGGTTGACCGAGTCTGATATAACCAAGTCCCACTTCGTACAATGTTTCTATCTTTCTCTTTATGGTCGGAACATTTTCAAAAAACTTAAGGGCTTCTTCAACCGTCATATCCAGAACATCATAGATATTCTTTCCCTTGTACTTAACTTCAAGCGTTTCCCTGTTATATCTCTTTCCGCCGCAAACTTCGCACGGAACATATACATCCGGAAGAAAATGCATTTCTATTTTCATAATACCGTCTCCGGAGCAGGCCTCGCATCTTCCGCCTTTGACATTGAATGAAAATCTGCCCTTTTTATATCCTCTTTCCTTTGCATCCGGTGTCCCGGCAAACAGGTCCCTTATCATATCAAATACACCGGTATAAGTCGCAGGATTCGAGCGCGGCGTACGCCCTATAGGAGACTGATCGATATCTATTATCTTATCAAGCTGTTCTATGCCTTCGATGCCATCACATTCCCCGGGTATCCTGTGAGCTCTGTTAAGCTTTTTGGCAAGGGTTTTGTAAAGGATCTCGTTAATCAAAGAACTCTTTCCGGATCCTGACACTCCCGTTACCACAGTCATGACTCCAAGAGGGATATCCACGTTGATATTGCGCAGATTATGCTCTCTCGCCCCCTTGATCTTAATCCAGGCTTCAGGCTTTTTCCGCTTTTTCGGAACAGGGATAGATCTTCTTCCGGCAAGATAATCTCCTGTTATCGAATCTTCGCATGCCATTATATCTTCAACCGTTCCGCAGGCGACAACCTCTCCTCCGTGTTCACCTGCTCCGGGACCTATATCAACCACGTAATCCGCAGCCCGCATAGTATCTTCATCATGCTCTACCACAATAAGCGTATTCCCAAGATCGCGTAATCCTTTAAGCGATGCCAAAAGTTTGTCATTGTCCTTTTGATGAAGGCCTATACTCGGCTCATCCAAAATATAGGTAACACCTACAAGTCCCGATCCGATCTGTGTCGCAAGTCTTATTCTTTGAGCTTCTCCTCCGGACAAAGTACCTGTTGCTCTTGATAAAGAAAGATAATCCAATCCGACATCAGACATAAACTTAACCCTGGCTTTTATTTCTTTTAAAACCAGACGGCCGATAGTCTTCTGCTGTTCGGTAAGCTCCATCTCTTCAAGAAAAACTATAAGATCTCTTACCGGCATTTCGGTTACTTCGATTATATTTTTATCCGCAACAGTAACCGCAAGGGATGACTCTTTAAGTCTCCTTCCTTTACAGCAGGGGCAGGGTGAAATTTCCATAAATTCTTCATACTGAGCCTTGGACCATTCGGATTTGGTCTCCCTGTATCTGCGGTTGGAATTGGCTATAAGTCCCTCAAACTGAACATCATAAACACCCTCACCAAATCTGCCTTTGTAGGGCACCTTAACAACTTCATCAAAGCCGTATATGAACTTATGTCTTATATCCTTGGGTAGCTGTTCGTATGGAGTATCAAGTCCGAAATCGTATTCAGCAGCCAATGCCTCAAGGATGGCATGAGTGTAACTTTTTTCATCGTTACTCGACTGCCATCCCGGAACCTGAACACACCCTTCATTAAACGAAAGACTCATATCCGGTATCATAAGTCTCTCATCAAATTCCATCTTGTAACCAAGTCCGTAGCAGTCAGGACATGCTCCGAAAGGATTGTTAAACGAAAAGCTTCTGGGTTCTATTTCATCAATACTGATGCCGCAGTCGGGACAGGAAAAGCTTTCGGAAAATCTCATGCTCTCACCGTCCACAACATCAATTATTACAAGCCCGCCGGAAAGTTTTAATGCGCCCTCTATTGAATCCGCCAACCTTTTTTCTATTCCTTCACGCACTACAAGTCTGTCGATCACAACTTCGATATTGTGTTTTTTATTCTTGTCCAGTTTGATTTCTTCATCAATATCATACTGGTCACCGTCAACTATAACTCTGACATATCCACTGCTTTTTGCTCTGGCAAAAAGCTTCTCATGCATACCCTTTCGTCCTCTGACCACCGGTGACAAAACCATAAATTTTGTCTTTTCGCCTAATTTCATTACCTCATCCACCATCTGATCCACACTCTGTTTATAGATGGCTTTACCGCATTTCGGGCAATGAGGTATTCCTATCCTGGCATATAAAAGCCTGAAATAATCATAAATCTCAGTCACGGTTCCTACCGTAGATCTGGGATTCCTGTTTGTCGATTTTTGGTCTATTGAAATAGCCGGAGGCAGTCCCTCGATCTTTTCAACATCCGGTTTCTCCATCTGACCGAGAAACTGTCTTGCGTAGCTGGAAAGCGACTCCATATACCTGCGCTGTCCTTCCGCAAAAATCGTATCAAAAGCCAGAGATGATTTGCCGGAACCCGAAAGTCCGGTAAAAACCACAAGTTCATCTCTTGGTATCTTAAGATCAACTCTTTTAAGATTATTGACTGCCGCACCCTTTACTATAATATATTTTCTGGACACTCCGTCATCCTTATTCGCCTGTTTCATAACACCCTCCGGTCATAGTCCGATCACGGACTTGTCTTTTTAGTCGATATCCCTCAACATGTTTTTAAGTTCTATCATCTTGTCTCTGTATTCCGCCGCGATCTCAAAGTTAAGATCAGCTGCAGCCTTTTCCATTTTTTCTTTGATTTTATTGATATAGTCGGAAAGTTCCTGCTTATCCATTTCTTCGGGTCTTCTCTCCATAGACATCTCTTCTTTGGCAACAGCCTTTGTCACCGCAATAAGATCCCTTACGGATTTTTCTATCGTCTTAGGAGTTATACCGTTTTCTTCGTTATACTTTTGTTGTATTGCTCTTCTTCTTTCAGTTTCGTCAATGGCCTTACGCATTGAATCCGTGATAGTATCGGCATACATGATCACATGTCCGCCTACGTTACGGGCTGCCCTTCCTATAGTCTGGATAAGGGAAGTCTCGGAACGTAAAAATCCCTCCTTATCGGCATCTATAATGGCAACAAGAGTAATCTCCGGGATATCCAGTCCCTCTCTCAAAAGATTTATTCCCACAAGAACATCAAAAACATCCATACGAAGATCCCTTATTATTTCTGTTCTTTCCAGAGTATCGATATCCGAATGAAGGTATTTCACCCTGATTCCAAGCTCCTGCATATAAGTGGTAAGATCTTCTGCCATCCTTTTTGTCAGAGTGGTAATAAGCACCTTATGATGGTCTGCCGTCTCTTTTTTTATCTCACCTATCAGATCATCAATCTGCCCTTCAACCGGCCTTACGGATATTTCGGGATCCAAAAGTCCGGTCGGTCTGATAACCTGCTCTGCGCGAAGCATCTCATGCTCCTCTTCATATACGGAAGGAGTTGCGGAAACAAAGAGTAATTGATCTATTTTGCCCTCCCATTCCGTAAAATTAAGGGGTCTGTTGTCAAGAGCGGACGGAAGTCTGAAACCATACTCAACCAGAGTGGTTTTTCTCGCCCTGTCTCCGGCATACATTGCCCTTATCTGAGGCACTGTCATATGTGACTCATCTATGATTATTAAAAATTCATCAGGAAAATAATCCATAAGAGTCTGAGGCGCCTCGCCCGGAGCCGAACCTGTCAAATGTCTGGAATAGTTTTCTATTCCGCTGCAAAAGCCCGTCTCACGAAGCATCTCCACATCGAAGTTAGTCCTTTCCGATATCCTCTGTGCCTCGATAAGCTTATCTTCACTCTTAAAATATTTAACCCTTTCTTTCAGTTCCTCTTCTATTGTCTCACAGGCTTTGTTTATCTTCTCCTGAGGGACTACATAATGGGAAGCCGGAAAAATAGCAACATGGTTAAGTTCGTATTTAACCTGTCCCGTAAGCGCATCTATCTGGGTTATCCTGTCAATCTCATCTCCGAAAAATTCAATCCTTATTGCATTATCCGATTCATATGCCGGTATAACATCCAAGGTATCTCCACGGACTCTGAAAGTTCCTCTGTCGAAGTCCATATCATTCCTGATGTATTGCATGTCAATAAGTCCCCTTATAACGTCATCCCTGTCTATCTCCTGACCGGGTCTTAAGGAAATCATCATATTCTGGTAATCATCCGGTGATCCTATGCCGTATATGCAGGAAACCGAAGCAACAATGATCACATCCTGCCTCTCCGCAAGGGAGGCGGTAGCGGACAACCTCAGCTTATCTATCTCATCATTTATGGATGAGTCCTTGGCTATATAAGTGTCCGATTGCGGAACATATGCTTCCGGCTGATAATAATCATAGTAACTTACAAAGTACTCCACCGCATTTTCCGGGAAGAACTCTTTCATTTCGCCGTAAAGCTGTCCCGCGAGAGTTTTATTGTGGGAAATTATAAGAGTCGGCTTATTGAGCGCCGCGATCACATTGGCCATGGTAAATGTCTTACCAGATCCGGTAACACCAAGCAGGGTTTCAAACTGGTTACCCTCCCTGAAGCCCTCTACCAACTCAGCAATTGCCTGAGGCTGGTCTCCTGTCGGTTTGTATTTTGAATGTAATTTGAATTCCATCAGAAAAGCCTCCTCACGGGCTATAGGATACTTTTTATAGCCTGTAAAAAAATATGGTACACTTTAAGCGTGCCTTAAAGTGTACCACGTTTATTTTAGATTGTCTATATCATTTAGAACGTTTGTTCGATATAATTTCAGGTTATAAATCCTCCGGATTTAAGTCCGTATCTGCTATTCTAAATCTATTATATCCAAAAAACCCGTCACGGCGAAAACATCCTTAACATCAGGATTGGAATTTATAACTTTCATTCCACCATTATTGTCCATCGTCTTTTTAGCAAACAGGATAACTCTCAGTCCCGCACTGGATATATATTCAAGTCCCTCCATGTCGAGAATAAGTTCTGTAACTCCCTCAAGCGAATCCTTAATATTTTCCTCCATCTGCGGAGCTGTATTTGTATCGAGTCTACCTTTTAGATATAATGTCAGTTTTCCACCGTTCTGTTCCTTTTTTATGTCAAGCATTAAAAGTCCTCCGTTTATAAGCTCTCTGTTGCTTTAGGATTTCCATGACAGTTTTTATATTTCTTACCTGAACCGCAGGGACAAGGATCATTAGGATAAATCTTGGGTGCCTTTCTGGTCTTGGGGCCACTCTGAACCGTATCGTCCTTGTTGGTTCCGGTAACTTTTGCAACTTCTTCGCGCTCAACCTTTTTCTCAACACGGACTCTGTAAAGCATGGTTACAGTGTCATTTCTGATGGCATCATTCATGGCATCCATCATATCATAGGAAGCCATCTTATACTCATCAACAGGGTTACGCTGTCCGAACGCCTGAAGTCCTATACCCTGACGGAGCTGATCCATATTGTCAATCTCTTCCATCCAATGCTTATCAATAACTCTGAGGAGAACGACTCTCTCAAGCTCTCTGAAATCTTCCGGTGTAGGGAATTCCAATTCCTTCTCTTCGTATATCTTGTGAGCTTTTTCGTAAATGTAATCATTTAACTCCGAAACCGTACTTATATCCTCTATCATCGGTGTCTTGATCTTTTCAATAGGAATGATAGGAAGAAGTATCCTGTTAAGTTCATGGAGATCCCAATCCTCTCTGGCTGTACCTTCATTCATAACAGTACCTGTTATTGCAGCGATCTCCTGCTTAACCATCTCCTGAATCTGGCCGGCCATATCTTCACCGTCCAAAACTCTCTTTCTCTGAGCATATACAAGTTCTCTTTGCTCGTTCATAACCTGATCGTATTCAAGAAGGTTCTTTCTGATAGCAAAGTTGTTGCTCTCTATCTTCTTCTGTGCTCTCTCTATTGCCGAAGAAAGCATCTTATGCTGTATCTCTTCACCCTCGGGAATTCCCAAAGAGTTAAAGACCGAAATCAGATTCTCTGACCCGAACAATCTCATAAGATCATCCTCCAGAGAAATATAAAACTTGGATTCTCCCGGATCTCCCTGACGACCGCTTCGTCCTCGAAGCTGATTATCGATACGTCTGGACTCATGTCTTTCCGTTCCGATTATCTTAAGACCGCCGGCTGCGAGCGCTTCATCATCAAGCTTGATATCCGTACCACGGCCTGCCATATTTGTAGCTATGGTAACTGCACCGTGCTGACCGGCTTCTGCAACGATCTCGGCTTCCTTCTCATGGAACTTGGCATTAAGCACATTATGCTGTATGCCTTCTTTGGAAAGCATCTTGCTTATAAGTTCCGATACATCGATGGTGATCGTACCTACAAGAACAGGCTGTCCGTTTGCATGCGCTTCTTTTACCGCATCCACAACTGCCTTATATTTTTCTTTTTGTGTTTTATAAACAGCATCATCATGATCGATCCTCGCAACAGGTCTGTTGGTGGGAATCTCGATAACATCCATACTGTAGATATCACGGAACTCCTGCTCCTCTGTAAGAGCCGTACCGGTCATTCCCGACTTCTTGTCATATTTATTAAAGAAGTTCTGGAAGGTAATATCGGCAAGAGTCATGCTCTCTCTCTTAACCTTAACATGCTCCTTAGCCTCAATAGCCTGATGAAGACCGTCTGAATATCTTCTACCCGGCATAATACGTCCCGTAAAGTCATCAACGATAAGAACCTCATCATCCTTTACAACATAGTCCTGATCTCTGTGCATAAGGTTGTGCGCACGAAGTGCAAGGATAACGTTGTGCTGGATCTCAAGGTTTTCGGGATCTGCAAGGTTCTCGATCTGGAAGAATTTCTCAACCTTCGCAATACCCTCTGCAGTAAGGTTAACAACCTTGTCCTTTTCTCCTACGATAAAGTCTCCCGTCTCCTCCTGCTCAATTCCCATGATGGCATCCATCTTCGAAAACTCGGGAAGATCCTCACCTCTTTTAAGCTGCCTGGCAAGAATGTCACACATCTCATAAAGCTTTGTTGATTTTCCGCTCTGTCCGGAAATGATGAGCGGTGTACGAGCCTCATCGATAAGCACCGAGTCAACCTCGTCGATGATACAATAATGGAGGCTTCTTTGAACAAGCATTTCCTTACGAACCACCATATTGTCACGAAGGTAATCAAATCCCAATTCGTTGTTGGTGATATATGTAATATCGCAATTATATGCTTCCTGTCTTTCTTCCCTTTCCATGTCATTTAAAACGACACCTACTGTAAGGCCAAGAAATTCATGTACTTTTCCCATCCACTCAGCATCACGCTTTGCCAGATAGTCATTAACCGTAACGATATGAACGCCCTTACCTTCAAGTGCATTAAGATAAGCGGGAAGTGTCGAAACAAGCGTCTTACCTTCACCTGTTCTCATCTCGGCAATACGTCCCTGATGAAGAATGATACCACCGATGATCTGAACCTCGAAATGCTCCATTCCGAGCACCCTTTTTGCAGCCTCTCTTACTGTAGCATATGCCTCCGGAAGTAAGTCATCAAGTGTCTCTCCCCCGGCAAGTCTTTCTTTAAATTTATCTGTCTGTGCGCGCAGCTCTTCATCTGACTTTGCAGCCATCTCATCGCGCATACCCAGTATCTTCTGAACGATAGGTCGAATACGTTTTAATTCATGTTCGCTATGTGTTCCGAATATCTTAGAAATGATACTCATAGTATTTCCTCCTTAATGCGAAATCGCAAACCGCGTTTATTGTAACACGAAAAACAAGGCAAAACAACTTGTTCAAAAACCAAGGTGGTTTTTTGTGCACTTTGGATAATTGACAGGTTTTTTAATGTCTGAATTTATATATTTTTACAATAAAAGTATTGACATTTTTCTTATTTAATGTTAATATCATATCATCAAAACAAGCCAAGATAACCGAGGCGAAAAAGTTCACAAAGCTTACTAACAGGGGCTGTTTTAGCCTAATAAAAAAGAAAAGGATGTGTGAGCAGTTTGTGGAAAGTAAGTAGTCGAGGGGGCTTGCGGCGGAGCGTTAGATCTTGAGCATGGGGAATGCGAGGTAGCGCTGAATGTGCAGAGTATCGAGGCGGCGTAGAGTAGTCGCGGTCGATATGGGACGGCAGTTAGGTATTTAACTTGTCAGTTAGCCCGGGAATCAGTTGATGTCAGATGGCGAAACTGGGAGGTCGAAAGGAGCCTATGATCAGTATCGCGTATAGCTGCACATAAAAGACAGCGTAGGATATGGCTGGACACGACAATTAATTCCGGTATCCGCTAAAAATTGAATGCTAATACTCATGTCGGGGATTAAAACGTAACGCAATGATGCTATAAGCAAATTTAATAAAGGAGGTACAGTCCCTTGGACAAACACTACTAAAGGCGGTGTCAGAATAAAAATAATGACACCGCCTATCATTTTGTCTTTTTTTACTTTTACCAGCTGATCTTCTCGTATCCGTCTTCGGTAACAAGTATCTGATATTCCCACTGTGCTGAAGGAAGTCCGTCCATAGTATATACTTCCCAGCCGTTTTCCTTATCTGTATATATCTGCTGCGTTCCCATATTTACCATCGGTTCAATCGTAAACATAAGGCCGGGTGCCATAACCATATCTTCACCTCTGTTGGAAAGATATCCGACCCAGGGTTCCTCATGGAATTCATTACCCACTCCATGTCCACCGATCTCTCTGACAACCGTATAACCGTGAGCTTCAGCGTGTTCATGAACAGCCTGCGCCATATCTCCCAAAAAGCCCCATGGTTTTACTTCAGCAAGGCCAAGATCACAACATTCTTTAGTAACTTCTACAAGTTTTTTAATCTTCTCGTCAACATTGCCTATCATAAACATTCTGGAAGAATCAGAAAAATATCCGTCCAAAATTGTTGAGCAATCAACATTTACTATATCTCCGTCTTTTAAAACAACATCCTTTGACGGGATTCCGTGACAAACCTGATCATTAACGGAAGTACAGACACTTTTGGGAAATCCTTCATAATTCAAAGGCGCCGGGATTCCACCCATTTTTGTGGTGGTTTCATATACTATCTCATCTATCTCCAATGTGGTCATACCTTCACGTATAACTTCTCCCACCGCATCCAGACATGCCATATTAATGACTGCACTTTCTTTTATCTTTTTTATCTGCTCGGGCGTCTTAATAAGCTTTCTGGAAGGAACAATATGTCCTTCTCTTGCAAGGGACTCAAGCCTTCTGTCAAAAGCTTCGTGACAT
>JAILKW010000294.1 GCA_024693455.1 Lachnospiraceae bacterium | reverse complement strand
GATTATACCAGAATAAATCCGGCCATCGATGAACACGGAGAGATCAATCTTTTGATATTTGACGGACTCATGGGTCATAATGAGAAAAATGAGGTTGTTCCGGCTCTTGCAAAGAGTGTTGAAGCCGATGATGAGGCGGGAACTTACACCTTTCATCTGAGAAAGGATGTTAAGTGGCATGACGGTGAGCCTTTTACCGCAAAGGATGTTAAGTTTACCATTGAAGCGATCATGAACCCCGATAACGAGTCTGAGATCTTTTCAAATTACGAAGATGTTAAGGCAATAGATGTTATAGATGATCATACGGTGAAGTTTACTCTTGAAGCTCCGAATGTTGCATTTCTTGAGTATATGACGATAGGTATGCTCCCGATGCACCTTCTTGAAGGAAAGAATATGCAGGAGGATGAGTATTTCAGAGCACCGGTAGGTACAGGCCCGTATAAGTTTTCGGCCTGGGATGAGGGACAGAGTATCTCACTTGTAAAAAATGAGGATTATTGGAATGGTGTGCCTTCGATCGATACGATTATTTTTAAGATAGTTGAAGATGATAATGCCAAGGCTCTTCAGATCGAGTCGGGCGAGCTTAATCTTGCTCAGCTTACACCCAAGGATTCAAAAAATTTTGAGGGCAGGGATAACTACAGTGTTTTCCAAATGAAGACTTCCGATTACAGGGGGATCATGTATAACTTTAATAATGAGCTTTGGAAGGAGAACAAGGAGCTTATACACGCATTTAATTATGCGGTTGACAGAGATGCCATGGTAGAAAGCGTTGTTTTGGGAGAAGGTATCCCGGCATACGGTCCTCTTGCCAGAAACGAGTTTAATGATGATTCCGTGAAACAGGAAGCTTATGATCCAAAGAAGGCAAAAGAGATAATTGAGAATAACGGCTGGACTCTTGGATCAGACGGGATATATGAAAAGGATGGCAAAAAGCTTAGCTTCACCATAAACTGTAAAGAAGGAGATCAGGTCAGGGCAGACCTTGCAGCCATAGCTTGTCAGAATCTTAACGATATTGGTGTTGATGCCAAATACGAAGTTAAGTCCAAGATAGACTGGGGCGGACAGGAAGCTTTTCTGATAGGATGGGGAAGCCCGTTTGATGCGGATGATCATACATATAAAGTCTTTGGAACAGATAAGGGCAACAACTACAGCGCTTACAGCAACGCAGTTGTGGACGAAGCACTTACAAAGGCCCGTCAGACTACCGATAAGGCCGAGAGGCAGAAGTATTACACCAGGTTCCAGCAGGCCTTGGTCGATGATCCCGCCTACACCTTCTTTTGCTATATAGATGTGGATTACGTAAGTAATGTAAAGATCAAAGGAATAACAGAAGATACGGTTTTGGGTCATCACGGCGTTGGAATATTCTGGAATGTTAAGGATTGGACAATTGAGTAATGTAATTGAAATAAAAAATCTTTCGGTGGTATTTAATACCAACGAGGGACGTATAAGTGTGATACGTGACCTCTCCTTGTCAATAGGACAAGGGGAGGTTGTTGCCGTTGTCGGGGAATCCGGATGCGGCAAAAGCGTACTTTGCAAAACAATAATGGGATTATTGCCCTCAAGTGCCGTGATAACGGGTGGAAGTATAGAAATTAACGGGAAGAATACATTAGGTATGACGGAGCAGAAATATTGCAAAATAAGAGGTGCGGATATTTCAATGGTCTTTCAGGATCCGATGACTTCACTTGATCCCACATATTCCATAGGAGATCAGATAGCGGAAGCTGTTTGCGCGCATAACAAGGCTATAAGCGGATCGGCATTAAAAGAACGTGTTTTAGAGCTGATGAATGAAGTTGGGATTGACAGGGCAAAAGAAAGGTATGATTCATATTCATGGATGCTTTCGGGCGGTATGCGTCAGCGATGTGTTCTTGCGATGGCTCTTGCCAAAGAACCGGAGCTGCTTTTGGCAGATGAGCCTACTACGGCGCTGGATGTTACTGTGCAGGCTGAGATTTTGGATCTAATAAAAAAAATCAGGGAAAAAACCAAAATGGCGGTATTGTTTATCACCCACGATCTTGGAGTGGTAGCAAGAGTAGCGGATAGGGCAGCCATTATGTATGCGGGAAAAATAGTGGAAGAGGGACTATGTGAAGAGGTGTTCGAGGATCCTAAGCACCCTTATACCATAGGACTTTTGCATTCGCTGCCGGCTTTTGCAAAAAACGGAAGGCTAAGATCCATACCGGGAGTACCGCCGGTACTTAAGGAGGGATTTGAGGGAGATGCCTTTGCAACAAGAAATCCATATGCACTTAAGATAGACTATTTTAAGGAACCTCCGTTTTTTGATGTGAGTCCGACTCATAAAGCCGCAACATGGCTTTTGGATGAGCGTGCGCCGAAGGTGAACTATGATCTTTTAAACGATGATGAAAAAGGCAGTGAAACTAAAGCATTACATACCGAAAAAATTTTGGAGACAGACGATCTTACTCATTATTTCAGACTGGGGAAAAATTCATACGTAAAGGCAGTTTCCCATGTTTCATTTGATATATACAGGGGAGAGGTTTTTGCGCTCGTTGGAGAATCAGGGAGCGGAAAGTCCACTCTGGCAAGATGCCTTCTCGGGATCCATTCGCCCCTCGGTGGGAAAGCTTATTACGATAATATCGATCTGACTGCAAAACACCATAGCAGAAAGGAAAGAGAGAGGCTGTCAAAGGAACTGCAGTTTATATCACAGGATTCGGGGAATGCCCTTAACTTTAAGATGACCGTCAGAGATATAATCGCAGAGCCTCTTGAGATTCACAGAGTGTACAAAAGTCGCGCCGGGACAGATGAGCAGATAAAAAAGATCCTGAAGAAGGTGCGCCTTGATGAGAG
>JAILKW010000242.1 GCA_024693455.1 Lachnospiraceae bacterium | reverse complement strand
CATCGCTTATCATAAGTGCTTTCCCAAACTCTTCGCTCTCATCAACTATCGCCCAATCTTCTCTTTTGATCTCCTCCAGGATGTTTCTGTATTCTCCCCATAATTTAGGATATTTCTGTCTTAGAACATTTCTTACATTTGAATCCGGTCTCCAGATAAGGCAAACCTCCTCCGTATTATCTTTAAATATTTTAAATACGTTTTTCATCTTTTCAATAACTGCTTCTTTTTTTTCAAACAGATCGGATATTGATGTCCGGTACAGGATAACCTTCTTTTTCTTATTGTTCTTTAATATTTTATCCTTCCATTCTTCCGGGATCTCGACCGGAAGAGAAGCATTTTGATACTCTAACCGACTGTCAACCTGTATCTTTTTCTCCCAAATACCTCTGCTGTCTTCTCCCGCCATTTCGCATAAAGCTTCTATATAAGATTCCCTTATACTTTGCGATGCCACAAGGGTTTTGTCTGCTATAACAACCCCCGGTTTTTTGACAAAATAATTAAGACTCTGCTTTCCCCGTTCATCACCTTCCTCTATTTCGTCGATCATAAACGGAGGTATATAAACAAGATTCGGTGTAAATTCCCTTAAATGCGAAGAAAAGAAAAACGGATGCGTCATCACTGTGGGATGGTACTCGTCATGTGCCATCTGAATATATATGGTATCCGGCTTTCGTGCCCCAAAATCATAAGCATTAAAATCCGTGATCTTAATATATGAAGGATACTTATCAGGTTCAAAGTGAAGTGCTGTTGCTTCCCCGTTCAATGCCCTGTCATAATAAGGTATGGGGATAACATAAGCCGTGGTATCAGGATCTGCATTTGCTGTTTCCCATATTTTTTCCATGGCAGGCCATAACTTATGGCTGTACGGCATGAATACAACTTCCTTCTTCTTATTCGACAAATCCGATTCAATACTTATCTTAACCCCGGCAAGTGATCTGTCCAGTTTATCTTTAACTATTTCTGTCTGGTTTTCCGCACCCTCTGACATAACAAGAGAATGAACCTCAAATAACGTTTCGCAATATCCTTCCAGATATTTTACGGTAACAAATCCCTCTCCGTACTCCTCTTCTATTAAAGTTCCGATCCTTACTGCTCCGTCCTGCGCCTGTGCCAAAATATCAAGAGCCTGATCCTTGTTCCCGGAAACAATTGCCGAGATCACCTTGTCGTGGGCTTCGAACAAAACTTCGGTAAAATCCAGCGCACTTGTTTTCAGATCATACGATGCCTCCGGTCCCTTAAGTAAAAGATCGGACTCCTTGTATTCGTAGCTGTACAATGGTTTCCCGTTTGATCCGCTCATATAAGAATATTGTTTGCTGTAATATGGATAGTCATGAACACCGCCGAACCGGCAAACCTCAATATAATCCCCGTACTCTGTTCTAAGGACAGCGTCATAAGCTGCCGGGGCATTTATATGAGTCCCTTCAAAAGGGATTTGGATAATATTTTCAAACCATGAAAGATCATATTTATGGCTGTGTTCAGACATCCAGTATGGCATAAGAGCTACGTGCTTTGCTCCCTTTTTACCATACATTGAATAAACATTTTCGAGAAGTCCGAAAAGCTGTCTTTTTCGAAATCCCGGATTAAGTTTTATATTAAATGCCTTTTCGACATTTTCTACACACAGCCTTGTATCAGCAGACATATTTTCCGAAGCGATATCAGGGGCATAAGCTGCTTCTCTTATTATAATACCAAGATTTCGTCTGAATTCCTCCTGCTCTTCATCTTCTGTAAGGTAATCTATCGGGAAGATATCTATTCCTGATACAAAAGGGAAATTATGATACTTTTCAAGAAACTTTGTATCATAGGAAATACGGTCACTGTTTATTATACGAAGAAGCAAATCCCACGACTGTTCATTATCCGCCGGATCTCTGTCATAATATAAAATCTTATATCCCTCCGGCAAATACTCCTTGCACTGAGTCCGAAATTTGTCATAGTCATCCCGAAGCATACATATATCAAGATCATCATCCCAGGGTATATAGCCTCCATGCCTTACTGCCCCCAGCAGTGTTCCGCAATCCGCAAACCACCTGACCCCAAGTTTCTTACAGACCTTATCTATTTCACTTAGCACTACGAGCTGGGAAGCCCAGCAGCGTTTCATCATGCCATCAACATAGAAGCCGTCCCTAACCTCGTCTTCAAAATAATTATCCGGAAAATTCAATTCCATCTGTCGTTATTCTCCTTATGATACCCCTTTAACCTGATTGCAGTGATCACTCCTTACAGGCTGTGTCTATTAAAATAATATAACATACAAACATAAAAAAAGCATTTCACTCGCGAAATACCGGCACGCGAGCCACCGGCTGGTTTTAACCGGCAGCTTCCTCTCGGTGGTTCTGCTATACCAAAAAAAAGAAAGCGGTGGGTACGCACCGCTTTCTTTTAGAATATTTAATTCTCCTGGTCTTCTTATTACAGAAGTGAGAGAACTCCCTGTGTGCTCTGGTTTGCCTGAGCAAGCATTGACTGTCCTGCCTGAGCGAGGATGTTGTTCTTGCTGTAGGTAACCATTTCTTTAGCCATATCTGTATCACGTACACGGCTCTCAGCTGCGCTTGTGTTCTCAGATGTGGTATCGAGGTTGGCAATCGTGTGCTCCAGACGATTCTGAACAGCTCCGAGGTTAGCTCTCTGAGTAGAAACAAGGTCGATAGCGTTCTGAACGATCTTCATTGTAACGCCTGCAGCTGCAAATGTACTAACCTTGAGTGATTGATCAAGTGTACCTTTACCTACTGTGTTGTTAGGACCGTCATTTGCTGCAAGTTCAACTTCACCGCCACTACCGTAAACGTTATTTGTCTCATTAACTACCTGATTCTGAGTTCTGTCAATGTTTGTAAAGTCAGCCTTGTTGATCTTAGCAACTTCATCATCCATAACCTTGATGATTCCATCATTAGCGCCATCATTGGTGTAATCAAGGAATGCATCTGTCTTAGCTGTAAGTCCAAGACCTGCAGAGCTTATAGCATTGATAGAAATCTCTATTCTCTGTCCTGAAAGAGCACCTACCTGAAGGTTCTTCTCTATGAAGCTACCATCGAGAAGGTTCATAGTATTGAACTGTGTAGTACTGGAGATACGATCGATCTCACTTGCCAGCTGGTTGATCTCGAGCTTAAGCTGTGATCTATCAACAGATGTATTAGTATCGTTAGCTGCCTGTGTAGCAAGCTCATTCATACGCTGAAGTATGCTGTGAACTTCGTTCAACGCGCCTTCAGCAGTCTGTACTACGGAGATACCGTCGCTCGCATTTGTTGAAGCCTTATCAAGACCTTTGATCTGTGAACGCATCTTCTCTGAAATTGCAAGACCTGCTGCATCATCTGCTGCACGGTTGATCTTGTAACCTGAAGATAACTTCTCTGTAGACTTAGACTGTCCGTTGATTGTCAGACCAAGCTGACGATTTGTGTTCATTGCTTGTAAATTGTGCTGTACTACCATAATAAATTCCTCCTTGAATAATACTGTGACATCCTTGTCACATTTAAATGGTTTTCTTTGTTCGTTGTAAGTACCTCTTGATTAAAGCCGTACCTCCTTTCTCAAAAGGCTTTTACTTACTGGTGTTTCTATCTTACACCTATTATATCGGAGCATTTCCCGAAAACTTAATAGGTAAAGAACAAAAATAAAAAAATAATTTGAATAAAAGGGTAACTATCAGGATCCGAGGAACCTAAGCAGTTACAACAAAAGCCCTTTTACTGATTATACAGCGGCTTTTGAAGTTCAGCAAGATTAAATTTAAAAAATCACTATTGCTTATCATCCAAAAACTGGGGCTCATAATTAGTCATCCTGCCCATAGACTGATAGTATTTGCTCACTACCTTCTGGCTCTGTCTTATCTTTTGAACAGAGTCGCGTATCGAAGAAAATTTCTTTGCCGCCAGAGCATAGTTATCTTTCTCCTGTCTTCTGATCCTGGCGCTCTTATCCGTGATCTCTGTGATCATTTCCTTCATTGCCCTTATGTCATCGGAATAATGCTCTTTATTGGCATTAAGTTCCTTCTCCACTCTCCCAAAAAGCGCTTCAAACCCTTCATCAAGAGAGTTAAGCTGACTTATTATATCATCTTTTTCGGATAAATTCTTATCAAGTTCATCCGGAGAGCTGTCCGGGTTAATAAGTATCTGCTCCTGTTGCCTGTTAAGTCCCACCAAAACATCCAGAAGCGATATCTTCTTTCCCAGACTCTCTCTTAACATTTTTATGTAATTATCGTTACTCATTAACTTACCTTTTGACCGTTATTAGTAAGACGCATAACTTCCTTCCACGTATCACGCATGGTCCTCATATGCTCAAGGCACTCCTCAAGGATGGCCTTATCTTTATGAACATTTGCTTCCAAAAGACGCATACGGATATACTTGTATACCTCATCAAAATCCTTTGAAACCTCGTATCTGCGATCAAGCGTGATCTGGAACTCTTCTATTATCCTGTCTGCTCTTTGAATATTATTGTGAGCCTTTTCTATATTACCTTCTTCAATACCCATGATTGCAATATTGGTAAATTTTATAGCTCCCTCATAAAGCATCAAGGTAAGCTCCGCCGGTGACGCAGTGAGTATTCTGTTTTTTTGATATTCTGCTACCCCGTTTCTAAGTGCCATATTCTTTCCCTCCGTGGAAATATAATATCTTTATCTTTACCATTTATCCAAACATACCGGTAATTGAACTGCTGCTTCCCTGAAGCTTTGTAAGAGCAGATTCCATATTGGAAAACTGCTTATAATAGCGGTTCTCCGCATCGGAAACTCTTGTCTCCCATTGCTTGATAAGCTTGGTATAATCACTGTACTCCTTAGACATCTCTTTGTCATTGTAAACTGTATAAGCGCTCTTCATTGAAGTGGCTCTCATCTTCTTATCCAAAGAGTCATGAAGTCCGTTTGTAAGTTTTTGCAAAAATGAAGTAACCGTATCGGGATCTCCTGTGAGTGCAGCCATCAGCTTATCTGTCTTTGCCGAAGTTACGCTGTCATCCTCATCACCGTCAATATGATAAGCATTTTGTTTGTTCTGAGCAGAGTTGAGGATACCCTGAGTCTTTATCCCGAAGGATGCCAGGGAATAATTCTTTCCGTCTATCGAATAAACACTCGACATTGTTGTTGTCATTGAGTTAATGATACCTCCGAGTGTCTGATCGCGTCTTAACAGTGAATCCTTTATCTTGGTCTCCCACTGCTCGATCTGCTTATCTGACATCTCCGCCTTCTCATCATCCGTAAGTGGCTCATATCCCTTCGACGAAGATGCATTATAAAGCTCAGTGAGTTCATTGATTATATCATTATATGTAGAGATAAAATCCTTAACCTTATCATAAAGTCCCTGAGTATCAGTCTGGGTATTTATGGTGATCGCATTTTCATCCCCGTCACCGGTTTCCTGAAGAGCCTGAATGCTGAGTCCGTTAATGCTGAAGGAATTGCTTGAACTTGTGTATTCTATGCCTCCAAGTTTAATAACCGCATCCGAACCGTCAATCTTCGCAGCTCCGCTATTGTATCCGGTACCTGATGCAATAATATCTTTAGCATTAAGTGCCTTGGTAACAAGATCAGACAGTATGTTTTCGTACTCCTCAGAGCCTTCTTCAACCTCTGAAAGTGACTTGAGATTGGAGTACTTTTCCGTTATAACACTGTTTGTTGTTATAAGTTCCTTATTCTCCTGAATCTTTGAAGTAAACTCCGCCGTAAGATCATCAAGTGCGCCTTCAACTCCACTGTCATAAGCGGTTTTTACCTTAGATGCGATATCCCAGGTCGAATATTCTCCGGGGGAATCTTTTGTACCAAGTGATGCATCCTGACTTTTCTCCTCAAAAGCATCTACCTGATTGACATAGGTCTGAAGCGTGCCCACAAGATCATTAACCTTTGTCTTGGCCTGTTCAAGAGCCTCCTCTTCGCTTAATGAAGGGTCTTCGCTCATGATGGAAGTCTTCATTGTCTCGGAAAGAGATTCTTTTATACTGTCCATCATCTCATAAGCCGACTTTACATTCGAAGCAGGAGTCGTTGCTACAGTATATGAAGTTTTTGTAGTCTCCTCCCCGTCATCTCCGGTAACAGTCTCTTCGTAAGCCGTTGCTCCCTTGAAATAGTTTACATCCTTATTTATCTTAAGATAAACTTCCTGAGTCTGACCGTTGTCATCTTTATAAGTATATTTAACACGTCCCTCATCATCTTTAGTCGATGTCGCAGTCAGCTCATGACCGTCGTAATAATTCTTTCCGTCGGTTCGGGAATATTTTGAAGCATCCACTCCATCGGCAGCCTCTGCGGAATATGAGGTGATCGCTGTAATTATAGTCTCATTTCCGTCACTGTCAGTATATTTATAAAGCGGATTACCGTCCTTGTCCTTTTCATCCATTTTGGAATAAACGTTTCCGTCATCATCCATCAGGGAATTATTGACCTCTGTCTGGGTCATATCAAAAAGGGTATGTAATTTCGATACATTCCCTGTTGTGTCATTATTGTAATCCAGTCCCAGACTTTCAAAGGTCTCTCTCATACCTTTATACGCATTAACGTATGAATAAGCCGATGAGAGGTTTGAATTTTGAGCCGTTGCATGAGTAATAAT
>JAILKW010000058.1 GCA_024693455.1 Lachnospiraceae bacterium | reverse complement strand
CCAAGTATGGTATTTATCGGCGTTCTGATCTCATGACTCATGTTGGAGAAAAAACCGGATTGTGCCCTGCTCATCTCTTCTATTTCTTTTTTCTGCGCTTCCGCCATAAGGTTGGCTTTTATATGAAGTCTTGTATTGTATCCTATCAGAGTGGAAATTACGGTTGCCATGATAGACAGATTAACCGCATACTCCAGATACAAACCGTTTCCTACCATTGACGGAAGAAATATCGGATACATATATCCGAAATAAAGGCAGAATAAAGTTACCGAAACGCCGGATATAATGGTAAACCATTTAAGCTTTCCTTCTAAAATAAGAACAGCGTAAAGCGCCGAAAACACCAGCCACACCGGCATACTTCCGTATATCCCGCCTCCTTTGAAAAACGAAAGCGGCAGAAATATAAATACCATGGTAAGCGCTGTAAATATCCGGCTCCACAAAAGCAATCTGCTTTTAAAACCGATCAAACCGGATATCGCGATAAGCGCAAAGAAAAACCCGGTGAACTCAAGAGACATGACCGGTTTGGTTATTAAATTAAAGAGCAGATCAAGTACAAAAGATATAATAGTTGTAAAAAAACCTATAACACTCAACAATATAAAGGATCTTTCCTGTATTCCCTCATTGGGATTGTTAAGAAAGGCTACTATTTTCTTAAACATAAAGTACCCCCTTCCTCTCTTCTACTTTGCTGTCTGAAACTGTCTTCTCGTATGTTATAAGAGATTCAGGCAATACACGCCTCATTGTTCTTTCAAACTCGCTTATATCTATGGGCTTGGCAACAAAACCGTCAAAACCCTCTTCTATAAACATCTCACGGGCTCCGCTCACGGCATTTGCAGTAAGAGCTATTATCCTTAAAGTTCTTCCGGTATCTCTTGCAAATTCCTTAAGCTTTTTCATAGCCTCAACGCCATCCATTTCAGGCATCATATGATCCATGAATACCATATCATAATCATTCTCCCTGTATTTTTCTATGGCCGCTCTTCCGCTTTCGGCTGTATCGGTCTCCATTCCGTATTCTTTGAAAAGACCTGTTGCAACGACAAGATTCATGGGTTCATCATCTACTATAAGCGCCCTTACATTTCGCATGCACATCCGGCCTTTTGCCCTGTCATCAAACAAGCCAAACGCTTCATTACCACTGTTTATGACCCTTATTATGGTATAGGCATATAAGGGCTTGGGCACAAACACTACTCTGCTGTCGGTATAGACTTCAATATCTTTTCCTGCCGAAACCGCCACTACCACATTTTTCCTTGCCATATCTTCATAGTATTGCGGCATCTCAAGGTATTCTTCCTCTTCCACAAACAGATAAGATATGTCTATTTTTTCTGTGATCTTTTTTAATTCGTTAAAGGTTGATACAAAATATGTCCCAAGGTTTACAACCTTTCCCACATTTGAAATAAGCTTATCATGGAAATCCCTAACCTCAGGTACATCAAACTTGGAGGCCTTTAAATAAATGACAATATTTCCGTTTATATTCGGATCAAGACCAAGACACGGTTCGGGATCTACCACTTTTTGAGGTATGCTGAGTAAAACGGAAGTCCCCTTTCCTATCTCACTTTCAATCTTTACCACGCCATCCATCTTATGGACAAAGCCACCGACAATATACAGTCCCAGTCCGATCCCTCCGCTGCTTCTGTTACGTTCTTTATTCGCCTGATACAAACCTGCGGTAGACTTTTGGATCTGTTCCTCCGACATTCCTATACCGGTATCTTTTATTTTTATAAGAAGATTTATCCCATATTCTCTTTTTGCAAAGGATAAACCTACATAGATGCCTCCCCTTCTCGTAAACTTTATGGAATTATCAATAAGATGTCTGAATATCTTTTTCAGCTTTGAATAATCACCTTTTAAATACATGGGGATTTCAGGATCGACATCCACTATAATTTCCGGAACATCTTCTTTTTGCGCCTGAACATCCACCAGCACATCATTGATAAGAGATGTGACCATATAATTATCATCATCAAGTATTAACTCTCCGCGTCCGATCTCGGTATAATCCAAAATATCATCAACCTGTCGGGAAAGCCTTTTTCCGGCGTCCTTTATTATCATTATCTCACGGCTGTATTCTTTATCCAAAATCAACTTGGACATACCGTTTACAACATTTACGGGTGTCCTTAATTCGTGTGAGATATTGGTAAGGAAATCCTCTGTATCCTTTTCGGTCTTCAAAGCCTTTTGATTATTTTTACTTATGATATCCTTATATGAAAGCTTTTCACGAAGCCATATCCGGCAGATATTGTAAACTATTACAACACCCAAAACATGAAAAGCAACCTCGAAAATATCCTCAAAAGTTATTTTATATAAAGGCTCCGTTATCAAAAATCCTATATTGATCCCCGCAACCAATAAATATATGAGCAATAAAAAATTGATAAGTATACGTCTTCCAAGGATCGAGAAAACCACGAGAAAAACGCACGTAAGGACAGAAATATCAAAATCGGCAGTTTGATTCACGCCATGAAAAAACAGTCCTACCGCAGCATATGAAAGACAAATATTCTCCCTGAAAATATTGTCCTTATATCCTGTAATAAGCATGATCCACATAACTATTATGCCTATTGAAAACAAATACGGGACCCAATACTCCCAGCCGAAAACTATACTTTCCGTGATAAGAAAAATCCCTACTATCGTTGTCACTATTATTACTATAAGGTCTGTTCTGATTCTATCTTCCATTTATTCACCTATGTCTTTACGCCTTATTTTCAAGTCTGAGATATATTTTTGTCTCCAATCCGTCGTCCGTCATATTCTTTACCGCGACCGTCTATCATTTCCGTCTCTATATGAACATCAACCTCTAAAGAGTGTTCGTTTTTCTCCCAGGTATCCATTATCCTTTGTATAACATTGTCAATAAATTCTTCAGGCACCGTGGGCAAAAGCACGAAAAACTGATTTGACTTACTTTGCATCATAAGATCACTTTTTCTCAGAGTTGTCTTTAAAGTCTCTCCGAAAAGTTCCGATATCTCTGTCATTCGATAATCCGGCATATTTTCGGATTTGGGTAATAATGTAAAAAGTGCCTTATGCGCAACCCCATGGTAATTATGTATAAAACGGATAAGAAATCTGTAAATATTCATGAAAACATTTTGAGATATCCAAAGAGCACTATGTGACTCATTTCGCTCTTCCATTATCTTGGTAAGACGACTCATTTCCTCCTCTACCAAAATATCCTTTTCTATCTCTTTATCGTCTTCGTATACCGCATATCCGTGTTTTCCGTTAAGCTTGACACTATATAATGCTTTATCCGCTTTTTTAAACAGTTCTTCGTATCCCGTACCCATTTCCGGAGCAAAAACCGCGCCTATGGAAACACCCAGCGGAATATTGAAATCCTGCCCCATCAAAGACTTTGCGTTTTCCGTTATACTATCATTTATTTTTTCACAAAGTGTCTCTATATCATGTAATGCGGCGTTCTTTATAAATACAAGAAACTCATCTCCTCCTATACGTCCCGCCACATCTTCCGATCCGATCATACCAATTAAAGCTTTTGAAAAGCCAATAAGGATCTGATCCCCCATATCATGACCGTAAATATCATTGACCAGTTTGAAACTGTCCAGATCTAAAATAGCCATCGCTCCGCGCTCAAAAGAACAGATATCCTCCAGTCGCCTCCTTGTTCCGGCTTTATTTAACAAACCCGTGAGCGGATCTGCCTTGGCTTCCTCGGTAAGTTCCTTGATCGTACTCACACTCTCAATGGTCTTTTCTATTCTTCGTATAAGAATATCCCGCTCAAAAGGCTTATGTATAAAGTCTGCAGCTCCGACTCTCAGTCCCTCAATTTCTATCTCAGGGGTATCGTCTGCAGTCACAAATATGACCGGCGTCTCATATCTGCCGGTGTCTTTTTCAAGCTGCCTGAGTCTTGAATATGCTTCAAAGCCATCCATTTCAGGCATCATAACATCAAGTAAGATCAGGTCCGGATTCATCTTACTCATGTATTTCAAAAAATCTTTTCCTGATTTTACTACATCTGTTCTAAAACCTTTATCATTCAAAAAACTTCTGGCTATTTTCAGATTTGATATATCATCATCTACTATAAGAACTACCTTTTCCCTCATAATCAATATCGCTCCGGAATAAACACTTT
>JAILKW010000230.1 GCA_024693455.1 Lachnospiraceae bacterium | reverse complement strand
AGTTTCGGTCTTTTTTTTTTCCCTAAATGAATTTCAGTAAATGCGAGTTAGCCATCTCGTCGGGCTGCGGGCATGGGATATATTTATCGAATCCGTTTGCTAAGAAAATATAAGATATAGCCGGCAAAAGATATCATAAAGTAACGTGAACCTCATCACACGCCATCCGTGGCGTGTAGATTCGTCGCTCCGCCATCCGTGGCGGAGCGTCACTGAAAGAAACGGATATATCAAATTTTCTAAGCTCACTTTACGATAAATATATTCCATGCCCGCAGCCCGCCGAGATGGCTAACTCGCATTTACTGAAATTCATTTAGGGGAAAAAAAAGACCGAAACTAATGAAATCCATTAGTTCGGTCTGAATAGTAAGTTTTTAATCTTAAACGACAGTTACATTAACCGCCTGAGGGCCTTTTTCGCCATCGCTGATCTCGTATTCTACGTTGTCTCCTTCAGCAAGTGCCTTATATCCTTCCATGTTAATCCCGGAAAAATGTACGAATACATCCTTACCTTCTTCATCGGATATAAAACCATACCCCTTTTGCTTACTGAACCATTTAACTGTTCCTTTCATTTTTACTCCATACCTCCATTAAAAATTCATATAGTGAGTTATACCACGAATTATTAAAAATACTCACCTGTGAATAATTCTATATCATTAGAGTAAAAAAGTAAAGGTAAAAAAAGACTAATCACCACTTTCCTGTTTTTGTGGCAAAAAGTTGTGTAATGAAGTTCTTTCATTTCCACGCATGGTTATAAGGGGTGCGCCCTTCTTTTCAAGATAATCTGCCGTGATGACAACGGCGCCTATATTGTCATCCTTGGGAATCTCGTACATTATATCAAGCATGAACTCTTCAATAATTGAGCGAAGCGCTCTGGCCCCGAGTTCTTTTTCTTTTGCTCTTTTAGCTATAAGACGAAGGGCATCATCATCAAAGGTGAGCTTGACCTCATCATATTCAAGAAGCTTCTGATATTGCTTGATGATAGCATTTTTAGGTTCTGTTAAGATACGGATCAGCATATCTTCTGTTAGTTTTTGAAGTGCGAAGATAACGGGAAGACGCCCGATAAACTCAGGTATCATTCCAAACTTTCTTATATCCTCTACAGTAACCTTGTCGAGAATGTTTTCCTCTTTATCGTATTTGTCTTTTAGGTCGGAGATAAAGCCCATGGATGAGCTCTTATTGAGTCTTTCCTTTATTATGTCTGCAAGATCCGGGAAAGCTCCTCCGCATATAAACAAAATATTGCTTGTATCAACGGTTGTCATGGGAACCATGGCGTTTTTACTGCTGGCTCCTACAGGAACTTCAATCTCTGCGCCTTCAAGAAGCTTGAGCATACCCTGCTGAACAGATTCACCGGAAACATCTCTGGTGTTGGCATTCCTTTTCTTTGCGAGCTTGTCTATCTCGTCAATGAAGATTATTCCCCTTTGAGCCTTTTCAACATCATTGCCTGCTGCCGCAAGCAATTTCGAAACAACACTTTCTATGTCATCACCTATGTATCCGGCTTCGGTAAGTGAAGTCGCATCTGTGATAGCGAGAGGAACATCAAGCAGTCTTGCAAGGGTCCTTACCAAATATGTTTTTCCGCTTCCGGTGGGACCTATCATAAGCATGTTGCTTTTTTCGATCTCAACACCGGTGGGATCATCCAAAAGATTCTCCTGACCTATAACCCTCTTGTAATGGTTGTATACGGCTACGGACATGACCTTTTTGGCATGCTCCTGTCCTACAACATAATCATCCAGTCTTGCTTTTATCTGATGGGGCGGCGGTATATTTTTAATATCAATGACCGGCTCCATCCTGTCCTTGTTCCTTGCTTCTTTTTCTTTGCGCTTTTTAAGCTTCTGCTTGTTTGGAACCGGAGGGGCTCCCATAAACATATTGGAAAGATCCGAAAGATTTATCATCCCAATGTTGGGAAATGAACTCATATCGATATTTTTAAGATTCTTATCGTCCTTCTTCTCTCCGGATTCGATCTTTTCAGGATCTTTTGTTTCTGTATCGGGCTTATTGGTACTGCCTGTATTTGGCGTCAAATTAGGCGTAAAAGCCCCCATATTACCGAAATTAAAAGTTCCCATGGAATCAAAGGTCTTTTGCATGCAATCCGAACAAATGCAAATGTCATTGGGTATCTTGATCAGACGTCCCGCCACACTTTCGGGACGTCTGCAGATATAACATACCTCTTCATAATCTTCATTATTGTTGTTTAAATCAGACATAAAGCCTCCTGATCTAAAATTTAGCGTACCGTGATCTTGTCAAGATGCCAGATATCATCAACATATTCCTGAATAGTACGATCTGATGAGAATTTTCCTACGTTTGCAATATTAAGGATAGCCTTCTTAGCCCAGCCTGCTTCATCTTTGTAAGCAGCCTCTACTGCTTCCTGAGCCTTTGCGTAAGATGCAAAGTCCTTAAGGATGAAGTAGGTATCAGCGTATTGTGTACACTGTGTGTTAAGAAGTGAATTGTAAATATCACGGAAAAGTTCTGAATCGTTAGGGCTGTAGAAACCGTTTACAAGCTGCATAAGCACCTTACGAACTTCCTGATCGCTGTTGAAGATATCCATGGGATTGTAGTCACGAAGACGCTCATGCTCGATAACTTCTTTTGCACTCATACCGAAAATGAAAGCGTTTTCTTCTCCCATCTCTTCTACCATCTCGACGTTTGCACCATCCATAGTTCCTATGGTAAGTGCACCGTTAAGCATAAATTTCATATTACCTGTACCGCTGGCTTCCTTGCTGGCTGTAGAGATCTGCTCTGAAACATCACTTGCTGCAAAAATCCACTCAGCGTTGGATACGCGGTAATCCTCAATAAATACAACCTTAAGCTTATTGTTAATGCTCTTATCGTTATTGATAACTGCTGCCACATTGTTAATAAGCTTGATGGTAAGCTTAGCTATACGATAACCTGCTGCCGCCTTGGCACCAAAGATAAATGTACGGGGTATGAATTCCATATCGGGATTTTCTTTGATCTTGTTGTAAAGATACATAACATGAAGGATGTTCAAAAGCTGACGCTTGTACTCATGAAGTCTCTTTACCTGTACATCAAAGATTGAGTTGGGATCTACTTCTACGCCGTTATGCTCCTTGATATATTTTGCAAGGCGAACCTTATTCTTATATTTGATATTTCTGAATTCCTGCTGTGCCTTTTCCTCATCAGCAAATACAGCAAGCTTTTTCATCTGAGAAAGATCTGTTATCCAGCCATCTCCGATACGGTCTGTAACCCAATCGGCAAGCCAGGGATTTCCGTGAAGAAGGAAACGTCTTTGGGTAATACCGTTTGTCTTGTTGTTAAACTTCTTGGGATACATGTCGTAGAAGTCTTTCAGAGACTCATTCTTTAATATCTCTGTATGAAGTCTTGCAACACCGTTTACCGAGAATCCTGCTGCGATAGCAAGGTGAGCCATACGAACCTGACCATCATATATGATAGCCATTCTCGCCTTCTTATCGTGATCGTTTGCAAACTTTGATTCAATTTCAAGGCAGAAACGACGGTTGATCTCTTCCACGATATTGTAGATACGGGGAAGAAGTCTTGAGAAGATCTCGATAGGCCATTTCTCAAGAGCCTCAGCCATGATGGTATGATTTGTATAAGCTACGCTGTGAGTGGTGATCTCCCATGCCTCATCCCATCCGAGTCCTTCTTCATCCATAAGGAGTCTCATAAGCTCTGCAACTGTAAGAGTAGGATGTGTATCGTTCATCTGGAACACAACCTTCTCGGGAAGTCTGTGAATATCGGAGTGTTTCTTCTTAAATCTTTGAATAGCTCTCTGAAGAGAAGCTGACACAAAGAAATACTGCTGTTTAAGACGAAGCTCTTTTCCTGAGATGTGGTTATCATTGGGATAAAGTACCTCTACAAGTGAACGTGCAAGGTTCTCATCCTCAACTGCCTTCTGATAATCTCCCTTATCAAAGCTTTCAAGTGAAAATACCTGCTTGGGCTCTGCATCCCAGATCATAAGTGAGTTAACAACACTGTTGTTATAACCTACGATAGGCATGTCATAAGCAACGGCTATAACTGAGCTGTATCCATCGTGAATGAAACGGATACGTCCGTCGGGAAGAGTCTCACTTCGGACAAAACCACCGAATTTAACCTCGTACTGATACTCGCTTCTCTTAAGTTCAAAAGGATATGTTTCTCTAAGCCAGTCATCGGGAACTTCCTTCTGATAGCCCTCTTCTATCTTCTGGCGGAACATTCCGTAGCGATATCTGATACCGCATCCGTATGCAGCATATCCGAGAGTTGAAAGTGAATCCAAAAAGCATGCTGCAAGTCTTCCAAGACCACCGTTTCCGAGTGCCGGATCCGGTTCCTGATCTTCAATAGCGTTTATATCGATGTTCAGCTCCTCAAGAGCTTCCTTAACCTCTGTGTATGCACAAAGGTTGATAAGGTTATTTCCCAGAAGACGTCCGATAAGGAACTCCATGGACATATAATAAACTGTCTTGGGATCCTGCTCATCAATAACGTTTTGTGTATCAAGCCATTCATCAATGACTACATCCTTTACTGCAAGCGCCACTGCCTGATAGATTTCCTGGGTGGAAGCTTCTTTAAAGTCTTTACGATAAATTCGTTTTACGTTATCCTTTATCTCCTTTTTAAAGTCTTCCTTGATAATTCTCTTTTCCATTCTGCTTAATGCCTCCTTCTTATACCCGTGTTACACCGAGCGTTACCTCTTCACCATTGATATCCCAGGACTTTTCAAAGTCTACGTTCGGATCAAGGCTGCCCATTATTTCATCCGCCAATACCTCATGCGAAATCATTTCATTATTGCGATCAAATATTCTTGCAATCTTATCACTGCCTTTATATCCGACCTTTATCCTATCCATGACCTCAAAGCCGGCGCTCTTTCTCATGGTTTGGAGTTTACTTATTATTTCCCTTACAAAGCCTTCCTCAATAAGTTCGGGAGAAAGTTTTGTATCGAGAACAACCGTGATATCATTATCACCATCGCAGGCAAATCCCTCTTCATTACTCTGTGAGATAAGAAGATCCTCCTCATAAAGTTTTATAGATTCGTCAACCTCAGGTAAGGTAATGAAACCATCTGCTTTAAGCCTGCCATATGCCTCATTTCCATTGAGATTTTTAAGTGCCTCCTGAATTCCTTTAAGGAATTTACCGTATTTAGGTCCTACGGTTTTGAGCTGTGGTTTGAAAAGGTAGGTTGTATATGCGGAAACATCATCTGTAAACTCCGCACCCTTAACATTAAGCTCGTCTTTTATTATATCTATTGCATCTTCTGTAAGATTCTTGTCTGCCTTGATAAACATCCTGCCTATCGGCTGACGGTTCTTTATATTGGCTGCATTTCTTGCTGCTCTTCCGAATACAACAACCTTCAGAAGAAGATCCATGTTTTCTTCAAGTTCTTTATTGATCCACTCTGTCTTAACTTCAGGGAAATCACAAAGATGTACGCTTTCCGGTGCATCCTTATCTATGGCACAAACAAGATTTCTGTAAATCTGCTCCGCCATAAAAGGAATCATTGGAGCTGATGTCTTTGCTATGGTAACAAGACAGGTATAAAGCGTCATATAAGCGTTTATCTTATCCTGCTCCATGCCCTTTGCCCAGAATCTCTCTCGACTTCTTCTGACATACCAGTTAGACATGTCCTCCGCAAATGAATCAAGAGCTCTTGCTGCCTCGGGTATCTTATAATTTCCGAGGAATTCATCTACGTCTGAAACCGTACTCATGAGTCTTGACAGGATCCACTGATCCATAACCGTGAGCTTATCGTAAGAAAGTTCATACTTTGTAGCATCAAACTCATCTATGTTTGCGTAAAGAACGAAGAATGCATATGTATTCCAAAGTGTTGAAAGGAATTTTCTTTGTCCTTCCTGTACAGCATCTCCATGGAACCTGTTGGGAAGCCAGGGAGCGGAGTTAATATAAAAATACCAACGTATTGCATCTGCTCCGTACTTTTCAAGAGCATCGAAAGGATCAACCGCATTTCCCTTACTCTTTGACATCTTCTGTCCGTTCTTGTCCTGAACATGTCCGAGAACTATAACATTCTCATAAGGTGCCTTGTTGAAAAGAAGAGTTGATTCTGCCATAAGTGAATAGAACCAGCCTCTGGTCTGATCTACAGCTTCCGAAATAAATGCTGCGGGGAACTGCTGCTCAAACACCTCTTTGTTTTCAAAAGGATAATGATGCTGTGCAAAAGGCATTGCTCCGGAGTCGAACCAGCAGTCTATAACTTCCGGTACTCTGTGCATCGTCTTACCGCACTTTTCGCATTTGATCTCAACACCGTCAATATAAGGACGATGAAGCTCAAGCTTAGCAGCCTCCGGATCACCGCTCTTTTCAGCAAGTTCAGCCCTGCTGCCTATCGAGATCTGATGTCCGCAGTCATCACACTCCCAGATATTAAGAGGTGTTCCCCAATATCTGTTACGTGACATACCCCAGTCCTGGATATTCTCAAGCCAGTCACCGAATCTTCCTTTACCGATGGACTCGGGGATCCAGTTAACCGTATTATTATTTTTTATAAGATCGTCCTTAACCTCTGTCATACGAATGAACCATGACTCTCTTGCGAAATAGATAAGAGGAGTCTCACATCTCCAGCAATGAGGATAGTCATGTTCAAACTTGGGCGCATCAAAGAGAAGCTTTCTTTTTGAAAGTTCTTTTATGACCTCAGGATCTGCACTTACTGCTCCTTGTCCCATTTCAGACTCGGTAGGTTTGCAACGCATTCCGGCAAAAGGTGTCTCATCCTTCATCACACCTTTTTCATCAACCATCTGAACAAGGGGAAGATCGTATTTTCTTCCTACATTGGCATCATCCTCACCGAAGGCAGGTGCTATATGAACGATACCTGTACCGTCGCTCATGGTTACATAGTCATCACATACTACGTAAAATGCTTTCTTGTGCTGCTTATCGGCAGCTTCCTTCGCACAATCATAAAGAGGTACGTATTCTTTATTCTCAAGATCCTTTCCGACAAAAGTCTCAAGTACTTCATAGGAAGGTCCCTTATCATCTTTTTCAAGTAGCTGATCGAGCACCTTATCGGCAAGCTCTTTTGCAATATAGTAGGTATAACCGTCTACTGCTTTACATTTAATATATTCATCACTCGGATTAACGCAAAGAGCCACATTACTCGGAAGTGTCCAGGGCGTAGTTGTCCATGCAAGAATATATGCATCCTCATCCACAACCTTAAAACGTACAACCGCACTTCTTTCCTTAACAGTCTTATAGCCCTGTGCTACCTCCTGAGACGAAAGAGGTGTTCCGCAACGGGGGCAATAAGGAACGACTTTAAATCCCTTATATAAAAGACCCTTATCCCAGATCTCCTTAAGTGCCCACCACTCACTCTCTATAAAATCATCTTCATATGTAACATAAGGATTATCCATATCCGCCCAGAAACCTACAGTACCGGAAAAGTCCTCCCACATACCTTTATATTTCCAAACAGATTCTTTACACTTTTTAATGAAGGGCTCTATACCGTATGCCTCGATCTGATCCTTACCGTTAATGCCTATAAGTTTCTCAACCTCAAGCTCAACAGGAAGTCCGTGCGTATCCCAGCCCGCTTTTCTCGGGACAAACTTTCCTTTCATAGTCTGATAACGAGGTATCATATCTTTAATGACGCGTGTAAGTACATGTCCGATATGGGGCTTACCGTTAGCCGTTGGCGGACCGTCATAGAAGGTATAGGTTTCTCCCTGCTTTCGTTGTTCCATGCTTTTTTCAAAAATTCTGTTATCGTCCCAGAACTTTTGTATCTGTTTTTCGCGATCTACAAAATTAAGATCTGCATTTACTTTTTCGTATAGTTGCGCCATAAAACTTCTCCTTTATATAAACATACGTGGAAAATTTTACCATATTTTGTATCTAAAAACAACAAAATTACATTCTATAGTTGATTTTAGCCTTATTTTTGAAATCCTGTTTTTCCAAATACGGCTAAAACCACTTTTAACTCAGTCGGAGAAATCCCCCACCTCTAAGCGTTAGCGTAGGTGGGGGTTATGACAAACTATACTCAGTCGGGGTACAAGCTCC
>JAILKW010000052.1 GCA_024693455.1 Lachnospiraceae bacterium | reverse complement strand
ACAGTTGTCATCTCGGGCAAAGTCGTGTCTGCTGCACAGGCAGCCTCAAATACCGCTTTAAGATCAACCTTACTTTCGGCAGAACCTCCGTTACTTCCGCATCCGCACAATAAAACGGCAAAAACCAAAACAGCGGGTATTATCTTTTTTATCAGTTTCATAATATCCTCCAATTAATTTTCCTCAACTTCTTCTCCTGCACCTTCAATACCCTCAGGAACTATTTCTTCTCCGACCACTTCCTGGGCATCATATTCAAGAGCCGTACCAAATGCCTCATTTACGGCATTTGTCATCTTTCTGCCCTTTTCTCCCGAAATATTTGTAGCAGGAGCCTCAGTAGCATTGTAATCCTCGATAAATACAGACAGAATATAACCTGTATCTTTATCATCTACCCATGCTCCGGTAATCCAATAGCTGTCCATTCCGTTCATTGCTAGAGCACTCGTAATCTGCGTAATAAGTACATCAGCTACAGGAAGGTCTTCTTCTTTAAGTTTTTCTTCAAAACTGAAATAAAGTGAATAATCCTTCTTATCGATAGCCTTCTTTATATACTTGGGTACGGCATAAATATTTTTGATCTTCTTATTTTTTTGAACAGCAAGGGTGTATTTCGTACCCTTTGCCTCCGGAAGAGATGATGCATCCCATTCATGACCGGCTCTGCATATTGAATCGGACATATTAAAATTCTTATATCCCGAAGTACCGGCATCTGAATAAATATCTATATGATACCACTCACCATCATCAAGCTTTAAAAGATCCCATGAGTGAGACTCGTTATGTACAATGTGGCACTCCATTCCAAACATCTGCATAAACATACGGAATGTTGTTGCATAACCTACACATACGGCATTCCTTGTACGAAGCACTCCTCCGGGAGTAAAATCATTTCCTTCTGCATTGGGAAGAGCTACCACCGTACTTGTTCCATGTCCGATATTTGTCTTGATCCATTTATATATCGCAAACTCTTTCTCAAAATCGGTCATGTCCGGTTTTATTACCTTATCGATAACTTTTTTGGCCAGATCTAATGTTTCCTTATCCTCAGCACTCAAACTGCTGTCATCTCCGGAAATATAGGCATCCGATATATGAGTAGTGCTGCGGATCTCGTACTGATCCATAACCATAAACCCATCTTCAACATATTCATTTTCTTTTTCTTCCTGTTCTGCCTGACGTTCAAGCTGATCGTCGATAAACCTTGCTGTCTTTTTGTTTGCCTTCGCATTGGCATTAAAAGATATGATCACTACAACAAGCGAAGCTATGGCGATCAGTATGCTAAGACAAACCAGAATGATGATACTTACATTCTTTTTGCTTTGTGCGACTTCATTATTTGTGTCCATTTTACACCTCTCATTTTTTCATAATTTTTGCAACGACCAATTTAACACATATAATTTTAAAAAGAAAGTCCATTTCAATTAAGAATATATTAATTTTTTATGTATTTTTGGTTACGTTTGTTGTAAGGTTATAATATCTTAATAGATAATACACCTAATATAGGTCGACTTTCACAAAAACCGCAAAAGGAGTATCAAGTGTCGGATCAAAAAAATATCAAAACTCGAAAAATAGTTCACAGATTATATAACATGGTGAGTATAGGGGTTATTGACGACCCGATAAATCAGGGCTATGACATAATAAGTACTGCTGCTTTGATCATAAACCTTTTGGGCAGTATATTATACACGTTTGACAGCATAAGAGTTCCTTACATAGATGTTTTAAACCGGATAGAAGCCGTAACGGTTTTCTTTTTTGCCATTGATTACATCCTAAGGCTCATTACTGCCAGTGAACTCTACCCAAAGAAATCTGTTCCAAAAGCAGTTTTTTCATATATTAAATCGTTTTACGGAATAGTGGATCTTTTATCCTTTCTGCCCTACTATCTCCCTGTATTCTTCCCCGGTGGAATTGCAGCTTTTCGAATGATAAGGGTTGTAAGGATCCTTCGTCTTTTCCGCATCAATGCTTATTATGATTCCTTAAATGTGATCGCAGAAGTATTGATACGAAAGAAAAACCAGCTGTTTGCCTGTGTTTTTATCATCGGAACCCTTATGCTGGCTTCTTCACTTTGCATGTATTCTCTTGAACATGAAGCTCAACCTGAAGTATTTAAAAATGCTTTTTCCGGACTTTGGTGGGCCGCGTCAACTTTGCTCACGGTAGGATACGGAGATATTTATCCGGTCACACCTATCGGCAGACTTATGGGTGTTATCATAACTTTCCTCGGTGTAGGCATTGTCGCCATTCCCACAGGTATTATTTCCGCCGGTTTTGTGGAGCATTATTCCATACTGAAAAGATTCGGTGATTATTCAAAAGAACATGATATTCATTTTATAGAACTGACTTTGGGAAAAAATGACGATTGGACCGGCAGACAGATCAAAGATCTCGGTCTTCCGTCCGGCGCTATAATCGCCGTTATAATAAGAAACAAAAAACGTCTCCTGCCCCGTGCCAACACAGAATTAAGGCCTAACGACACCCTTATAATAGGCGCTGAACGTACCGACAATATGAGGCAGATCGATTTTACCGAAATAGAAATAACAAAGGACAATCCCTGGAACGGAATGGCAATAAAAAATATAGACATCTCAAGAGACAGTCTAATAGTTATGGTAAAAAGACGTGATAAAACAAAAATCCCCCGGGCAGAACTTATTCTGCTCGAGGGCGATACTGTTTATATATATTCCGAAGCCGATGACTGATCAAAACGGAAGTCATAAAAGTCTACATATTATTTTTTAATATCTTTAATAATTCTTTATTCTCATCGTGGCGCCGGAGGGCTATTCTGTAATAGCCCTCTTCGGCTCCGCGGAAATTGCTGCAATCCCTTATCAAAATCCTTTCCCTGAAAAGAATGTCAAAAATCGGACTTTCCGTATAAACATATAAAAAGTTTGTATGTGATTCGTAGCTTTCGATTGAAAGTTCTTTAAGATTTTCTTTCATCCAGCTACGCTCACGTCTTATAAATTCACGGCTTTCCTCAAGATACTGTTGTTCTTCAAGACATGCAAGCCCGGCCTTTTCGGCAAGCATTGAAATGTTCCACTCCGGAATCTGCTGTGCTATCCGATCTCTTACCCCCTGCTCGGTTATAATATAACCTATCCTGATTCCTGGCATTGCATAAGTTTTGGTAAATGCATACACCTTTATGAGGTGTGGATATTCATGCTCATTTAAAAACTTCTCATATTCTTCATATTCGGCAGTAAGCTCCAGAAAACAAAGATCAAGCACACAATATATATCATGTTCCTCGCAAACATCCAAAATATGCTCAAGTACCGGTATGGGAACCATAAGTCCCGTAGGATTATTGGGGCACGAAATAAATGTCATATCCCATCCGCGACTATCATCGGATAAAACACTGATAAACTTTTCTCCCAAGCCGTACTCACTGCCTCTTTCGTAATACTCAGTAAAGGCTCCGCACGCTTTGGCAACATACTCATATCCGTAAAACGAAGGCACCGGAATAAGTATATTCTTCGGTCTCATCGCATGGACGATCGCCATAAAAAGTTCGGAAGCTCCATTACCGCATAATACATTTGCACTTCTTACTCCATGATGTTCTGCAATGCTTCCGTGCAAAAGAGTCTTCTCAGGATCCGGATAAATATTGGTGCTGTCAATAGAATCCTTTATAACTCTCCTGACGCGCTCCGGAAGTCCCAGGGGATTGGTGTTTACCGAAAAATCAAGCCTG
>JAILKW010000161.1 GCA_024693455.1 Lachnospiraceae bacterium | reverse complement strand
CCATCCCAATATCAAGAAACGCCGCGCCCGCACGGGCGAGATCCTCTCCCACCAGCAGGGCGGCAACCCCTATCTGGTCACCACGCCCCAGGCCTTTGCCCAGCTGCGCCAGCTGGCCCGCTTCGAGTGCATCCGCCAGAGTCTCATCTATGCCGACTACACCCGCGCTTTCTACGACAGCTATGTGCTCTCCCGCCAGCTGCCGGACAACCAATTCCTCCAGCGCTCGATGGTGCAGGCGCTCTACGGCATCGCTATGGTCCGCTCTTACCGCCACACCAGCGACGTCATCGGCGACTACCAGCAGCAGGAGGGCGAAATCCAGCAGGTCTACTATCTCTTCCGCCAGCTCAACTCCGAGGAGACCACCCTGCTGGCCATGCGCGAGATATGGAAATACCACCTCCACTTCCCCCACGACACCCTGGCCCTCGACATGGGGCGCGACATCATGCTCACCCTCCGCGACCAGCACCACCTGGGCCGCAACGCCTTCCTCGACCACTACACCCCCGACGCCAATCCCGATGCTGTGGAGAAGGCGCAGCCTGAGACCAACCAGAAGTATGCCCGCATCCGGCAGAAGCAGCAGCAGGCCGAAGCCGAGAATCCCACCCGCTTTGCCTTTACCGATTTCTTGATGCAGAATGGCGACTTCCGCCAGTTCATGGACGACTGTCTCGACGCCCACCCGCAGGCCGTCGCCAACTCCGGCTCCCCCGCCACGCTCCTCTACGCCCCGCAGTATCTGGTGGTGGAAAACAAAACGGAGAATCCCGATATCAAATACCGCAAGAGCGACCGCATGGAGAAAGAGCTCATCGAGCAGGTCCATCAGGCCGCCCAGGCCGCCGGATTGGATGTGGTGGACTTCTCCGACCCCGCCATGCACGCCCACGACGATGCCGCCTTCTACAACGATTTCGTCACCATCAACGAGTGGACCAACGAGTTCTGGCAGAGCCGCGGACTGGTACCCCTCACGCTCACTTCCCAGCCGATGATGGACGACCTCAACCGGCGCTACGGCACCGACAAGCTCAGCCTCAACACGGTGGTCAACAGCGAGTACAACGCCGTCCATTTCTCCCCCATTCTCTTCCTCTTCAGCGTCGCCGCCACCCCGATCCTCCCCATCACGCTCTACAGCTATTTCGCCGACCGCGAGAATACCGCTACGCGCAACCTTCTCATCGACACTCGGCGGGCCCGCGTGCTCTCCGACCTCGCCAACAACCACACCAAGGCCGACCACACGGCGCTGGTGACGAACGATATCTTCAATACCTACAACCGCGCCCTCTCCCCCAAGCGGGTGCCGGGCTTCTTGGGTCGCCGCCTAGCGGTGAGCGCCGAGTTGGGGGTGGGTCTCCCCATCTTCAACCACCTCTTCGACCGCAAAGGTGCGATGGTCGACCTCCATCCCGCCCTCAACCTTGAGTGGGCCACCCGCGCCCAGCAGTCGTTGGCGCTGCACCTCGACTACAACCGCACCACTTTCTGGGTCGACAACGGCTACCACACCGTCGGCTGGAGCGGCTACGGCAATGATGTGGACCCCCTCTACAACACCTCCATCCTCAGCCTCGCCTTTACCGCCCGCGAATATGGGGCCAACACCACCGCCCCGCTGGGACCTTATTTCGGCTGGGGACTCATCGGCAGCAGGCTCACCCTCACTCCGCAGTCTCCCAATGTCTCCGTCAACTATCTCGACACCACCCACTACCGCCTGGGTCTCGCGTTCGAGCTGGGCCGCAACAACCTCGTCAACAACAAGCTGCTCCTCAATGTCGGTGTCCGCTACCACCTCACTGTCGCCAACCCCTTCCAGTCCGATACCGAGATCGATTACTTCGCCACCCCGCAGGAGATCAAAGACAGATATGCCAAGAACTCCCTCCGCCAGATAAACGCCAACCTCTGGATCACCAACCTCTTCGTCGTCTACCTCGGCCTTGGCCTCCTACCGTTCTAGTGAAGTGTACAGTGTAAAGTGTACAGTGTACAATGTACAGTGTACAGTTAAAACCCCTGAAACTCTTAAACTCTTAAACCTCTTAAACCCTTAAACTCTTGAACTCTTAAACCCTTGAACCCTTGAACCCCTGAAACTCTTAAACGTTGCGCAAGCCGAGAGCAGAAGCAGAGCTTGCTCTGATTATGCCGAGGCCAAGCAACGTCAGCGAACAAAGTGAGCTAACTCTGAAACCCTGAAACCCTGAAACCCTGAAACCCTCAAACTCTTAAACCCCTGAAACCCCTGAAACCCCTGAAACCCCTGAAACGTTTCCAAACGGAGCATCCGAAAGTTCACTTTCGAGATCGTAGTGCAGAAACGTCAGCGAACAAAGTGAGCTAACCCTCAAACCCCTGAAACCCTAGGGCGCAAGCCCGATTCCTCAAACCCCTCAAACCCTCAAACCCAATGATAAAAATTCACGGCGCACGCGTAAACAACCTCAAGAATATCTCTGTCAACATCCCGCAGGGCAAGCTGGTGGTCATCACCGGCCTCAGCGGCTCCGGCAAATCCAGCCTGGCGTTCGACACCCTCTACGCCGAGGGCCAGCGCCGCTATGTCGAGAGCCTCTCCTCCTATGCCCGCCAGTTCCTCGGCCGCATGGCCAAACCCGAGGTCGACCTCATCGAGAACATCGCCCCCGCTGTGGCCATCGAGCAGAAAGTCAACACCAGCAATCCCCGCTCCACGGTGGGCACCTCCACAGAGCTCTACGAGTACCTCAAGCTCATGTTCGCCCGCATCGGCCGCACCTTCTCGCCCATCTCGGGCGTCGAGGTCAAGCGCCATTCCGTCAGCGACGTGGTGGACCATATCTACAGCTATCCCGCCGACACCCGCATCTACGTCTATGCGCCCCTGGCCTATAGCGCCGAGCGCCCCCTGCGGCCCCAGCTGGAGATGCTGCAGCAGGAGGGTTTCGTGCGCATTGCCGTCAAAGGCACCATCCTGCGCATCGAGGATTTCCTCAGCTCCCCCGCCGAGGATGCTGAGACCAAGCTGCTGGTGGACCGCATCCAGGTGCATCCCGGTGACGACGACCAGCTGGCCCGCATCTCCGAGTCGGTGCAGACGGCCTTCTTCGAGGGGCGCGGCAGCTGCGAGGTCATGGCCGAAGATCCCGACCACAACCCCCTGGGCACCACCGCCTTCAGCAATAAGTTCGAGGCCGACGGCATCACCTTCGAGAAACCCAATCCCAATTTCTTCAGCTTCAACAACCCCTACGGCGCCTGCCCCACCTGTCAGGGCTACGGCAGCATCATCGGCATCGACGAGGACATCGTGGTGCCCAACAAGGCGCTCTCCATCTACGAGGACGCCGTGGTCTGCTGGCGCGGCGACAAGATGTCGGAGTGGAAGACCCACCTCATCCGCCTCTCCCCCAAGCTCGACTTCCCCATCCACACACCCTACTGCGACCTCACCGAGCGGCAGCGCGACATCCTCTGGCACGGCAGCGGCTCCTGGGAGGGCATCGACGGTTTCTTCAAGTGGGTCGAGAGTCAGGCCTACAAGATCCAGTACCGCGTGATGCTTTCGCGCTTCCGCGGCAAGACCACCTGTCCCGACTGTCACGGCACCCGCCTGCGCAAGGATGCCTCATATGTAAAAGTCTGCGGCCGCTCCATCACCGAGCTGCTGGCCCTCCCCGTGGACGAGTTCGCCCAATGGCTGCAGTCCATCGTGGCGGAGCCCGCCGACGGCGTCAACACCCTCACCCAGCACGAGCGCGAGGTGGTCAAACGCCTCCTCATCGAGCTCAACAACCGCGTCAAATACCTTATCGACGTGGGTCTGGGCTACCTCTCCCTCAACCGCCTCTCCAACAGTCTCAGCGGCGGCGAGTCGCAGCGCATCAACCTGGCCACCTCCCTCGGCAGCTCGCTGGTGGGCAGCATGTACATCCTCGACGAGCCCTCCATCGGACTCCACTCCCGCGATACCGACCGCCTCATCCATGTGCTTCAGGAGCTCCGCGACCTCGGCAACACCGTCATCGTGGTGGAACACGACGAAGACATCATGCGAGCGGCAGACTACCTCATCGACATCGGGCCCGGCGCCGGCCGGCTCGGCGGCGAGGTGGTCTTTGCCGGCACCCCCGACGAGCTGGTCAACAAGGCGCCGGAGCAGTCCCTCACCGCCCAGTATCTGCTGGGCAAGATGCGCATTCCCGTGCCCGTCTCCCGCCGTCCCTGGCGCGACCACATCACCGTCCACGACGCCTTCTGCAACAACCTCAAGCATGTCGACGTCGACTTCCCCCTGGGGGTCCTCACGGTGGTCACGGGCGTCAGCGGATCGGGCAAGACCTCCCTGGTCAAACAGGTGCTCTACGATGTGCTGCAGAAGCGTTTCGACGGTGCCACCGACTATGTGGGCAAATGTGCCGGCCTCAGCGGCGACATCGCCCGTATCAGCGGGGTCGAGCTGGTGGACCAAAACCCCATCGGGCGCTCCACCCGCAGCAATCCCGCCACCTATATGAAGGCCTACGACGAGATCCGACAGCTCTACGCCCAGCAGCCCCTGGCCAAAGCCCGCGGCTACAAGCCCGGCTGGTTCTCCTTCAACACCGAGGGCGGCCGCTGCGAGGTCTGCGAGGGCGAAGGCTACGTCACCGTGGGCATGCAGTTCATGGCCGACGTGCATCTGGTCTGCGAGGAGTGCCACGGCACCCGCTTCAAGGAGGAGACCCTCGAGGTGCAGTACAACGGCAAGAACATCTCCGAGGTGCTCGACATGACCGTCAACCAAGCCATCGAGTTCTTCCAGGACGAGAAATCCATCCTGGCGCGCCTGCAGCCTTTGCAGGATGTGGGACTCGGCTACCTCAAGCTGGGGCAGTCCTCCAGCTCGCTCAGCGGCGGCGAAGCCCAGCGCGTCAAGCTGGCCTCATTCCTCACCAAGGGCGAGTCCGAGCGGCCCAAGCTCTTTATCTTCGACGAACCCTCCACCGGCCTCCACTTCCACGACATCCAGAAACTCATCAACGCCTTCAACAGCCTGATCGAGAAAGGCCACACCATCATCGTCATCGAGCACCACCACGACATCATCAAGGTGGCCGACTGGCTCATCGACATGGGTCCCGAAGGCGGCCGCGACGGCGGCAACGTCGTCTTCGCCGGCACCCCCGAAGCCCTCCTCGACTACGCCGCCCAGCCCACCTCCGACACCCACCCCCACTCCTACACCGCCCAGTTCCTGCGGAAGAGTTTAAGAGTTTAATAGTTCAAAAGTTCAAGAGTTCAAAAGTGTAAAGTTTATAGTGTATAGTTTATAGTCAGTTTAATAGTTTAATAGTTTAATAGCTTAATAGCTTAATAGTTCAAAGTTTAATGTTTAATGTTTATAGTCAGTTTAAGAGTTTAATAGTTTAATAGTTTAATAGTTTAATAGTTCAAAAGTTTAAGAAGTGAAAGGTTATAGGTTATTGGTTATAGGTTATAGAAGGGCTGCCGCCTACGTAAAAGGGTTGTCGCCCAATTCTCAATTCTAAATTCTCAATTCTCAATTCAAAATGGTTCCCAAGTCTCTCCGGCGCAACGCCAATTTCGGCCTCTACGGCTCCATCGCTGTCGTGATCCTTACCGTCATCTTTCACTTCAGCCCGTTCCACATCACCTACCAGCAGCCCAATGTGGCCCGCTGGATGCTCATTGCCGGCACCGTGCTGGCCGTCCTCGCCATCGTCATGGTGCTGATGATGGTCCGCAAGACCACCCCCACCCTGCGGCAGCTAGACAGCCTCAGCGACAAGCTCGCCGGCTACACCACCTACATCACCAACCTCTACCGCGGCACCTTCGCCGTCGTACTCATCGAGTGCGTCCTCATCGTCCTCATGTCCGACACCTCGCTGCTGATGGTCACCATCCTGCTGGTGCTGCTGCTCTTCCTCTCCTACCCCAACATGTACAAGATGCGCACCGACCTCGGCCTCACCGACGCCGAGATGACCTCCCTCTTCGGCGACCAATACATCTCGGAAGAAGGTTCGGAAGAGGGTTCGGAAGAAGCTCCGGAAGAGGCCACCGAAGAAACCACCGAAGAAAAAGAACCCGAAGAGGAAAAGAAAGTGTAAAGTGTATAGTGTATAGTGTAAAGTTTAAAGTCAGTTTAATAGTTCAAAAGTTCAAGGGTTCAAAAGTGTAAAGTGTAAAGCCAGCCCAATTCTCAACTCTCAATTCCCTATGACTTCCATCGCCGCTATTTCCACTCCTTCCGGCATCGGAGGCATCGCCGTCCTCCGGCTCTCCGGTCCCGACGCCTATTCCATCGCCGCCCGGCACCTCAAGCTGCAAACGCCTGACGGGCCGCGGCCCGTGGCCGCCTACGCCCTCTTCCGGGTGGGCGATGCCGTCCTCGACGAGGTCGTGGTGACTTGCTACCGCGCGCCCCATTCCTACACGGGCGAGGATATGGTCGAGATCTCCTGCCACGGCTCCATCTATGTACAGCAGACAATACTCCAAGCCCTCCTCGACAGCGGCGCCACACTCGCCGAGCCGGGCGAGTTCACCCGCCGCGCTTTCCTCAACGGCAAGCTCGACCTCTCACAGGCCGAGGCTGTCGCCGACCTCATCGACGCCACCGATGCCGGCAGCCACCAACTTGCCATCAGTCAGCTCCGTGGCGGCTATGCCCAGCGGCTGAAGGAGCTACGCGACCAATTTGTGGAGTTGACTTCATTGCTGGAGTTAGAGCTCGACTTCAGCGAAGAGGATGTGGAATTTGCCGACCGCAGTCAACTTGTAGCTTTGTTGGATGCCATAGAAAAAGAGTCTAAAAGATTAGTAGACAGTTTTTCTCTCGGCAACGCCATCAAGAACGGCGTCCCTGTGGCCATTGCGGGCCGCCCCAACGTGGGCAAATCCACCCTGCTCAACGCCCTTGTGGGTGAGGAACGCGCCATCGTCAGCGACATTGCAGGCACCACGCGCGACACCATCGAGGATACCCTCACCATCGGCGGCATCACATTCCGATTCATCGACACCGCCGGCATCCGCCACAGCGACGACACCATCGAGTCCCTCGGCATCGAGCGCAGCTACCGCGCCATCGAGCAGGCCCAGGTGGTGCTCTACCTCACCGATGCCGCCCACGCCGACACCCTCCCCCAGGAACTCGCCGACCTCCAGTCCCATGTCGACCTCACCGGCAAAACCCTCCTCCCCCTAATCAACAAAATAGACTCCGCAGCACCCCCCACCGGCTCCCGCCCAAATTCTCAATTCTCAATTCTCAATTCTCAATTCTCAATTCCCCCCACCGGCTCCCGCCCAATTCTCGATTCTCAATTCTCAATTCTCAATTCCCTCCCTCTCTCCGCCAAAACCGGTGCCGGCCTCGACCAGCTGCGCCAGCGTCTCGCCGACCTGCATAGCGTCCCCACGGCGGACCAACCCATCCTCTCCAACCTCCGCCACTACCACGCCCTCCAGCAGGTGCTGGAGTCCACCGCCCAGGTGCGCCAGGGACTCCTCGGCGGCCTCCCCGCCGACCTCGTGGTCATCGACCTCCGCGAGGCCCTCTACCACCTCGGCACCATCACCGGCCAGGTCTCCTCCGACGAAATCCTCGGCTCCATCTTCCACCGCTTCTGCATCGGCAAATAGTTTCATCCACTAACAAACTGAAAACAAATATGGCAAAGGTTGGTTATATCTTTCTGGCAGAGGCATACGAATCCGTCGAGTCTGATAAGGCTTGGATGGAGAAATTCGGCTGCGTGAAAATTGTCGAAGAGAATGCCGAGGATGAGAAGTTGCGTCCAGAGTGGAAAGCCCTTCTCATGAG